>NZ_JBHJZS010000003.1:0-158229 GCF_042271185.1 Microbacterium sp. NPDC055910 | reverse complement strand
GGCGTCGTCTTCGTTGTGCGACGAGACACCAGGGCCAGCACACCGACGGCGATCAGGGCGACCAGCCCGCCCCAGCCGACGACCAGCTGCACCCAGCCGCCCACGACGACGGCGGGCGTGAAGCCCGTCCGCAGCGGCACGTCGGTCACCATGTGCCCCGCCTCGCCCGCCGGCAGGCCGTCGATCGTCGAGCCGTCCGGCGCGATGACCTGACTCGTTCCGACCGTGGAGAGGTTCACCACGGCGCGCCCCGTCTCGATCGCCCGCATACGCGCGAACGCGAGCTGCTGCAGGTTCTCGTCGGTGTCGCGGAAGTCCGCGTTGTTCGTCTGGAACATGTACACCTCGGCGCCCTCGCGCGCGCCCCGCCAGATGACGTCGTCGTAGATGACGTCGAAGCAGATCGCCAGCCCGACGCCGATCCCATCGAGATCGAAGAAGGGTGCGTTCGAGCCCGGCGTGTACTCGCGCTGGATCAGCCCGATGAGATCGGGCGCGATGGCCTCGAAGAACCACCGGTCGGGAACGTACTCCCCCATCGGCACCGGGTTGGCCTTGTCGTGCAGCTGAACGGCGCCCTCGCCCCGTACCCACAGCATCGACGTGTTGAACGTGTCGTCACCGCGTTGCGTCGCGGCGTTCACGATGAGCGGCGCGTCGACCTGCGCGGCAAGGCGGTCGAGCACCGAGGCGGTCGTCGTGTTCGCGAGCGGATCCGAGTCGATCCCGCCCTCGGGCCACAGCAGCACGTCGATGTCCTCCCCGAAGAGCGGAGCGGATGCCGCGAGCTGAGCGTTCAGCACCGCATTGCGGGGGCGCTCGTCGAAGTATCCCGACGGGCCGTTGCCCTGCACGGCGCCGACCCTCAGGTCGCCCGCAGCCGCCGTGGGAAAAGCGGGGACGGCGACGAGCAGCACGGCCAGGGCCGCGGACGGGATCGCCGTGCGCACGTCGCGGAAGCGCCGCAGCCGGACCCACTCGATCACGGCCGCCGTGAAGAAGACCATGAGGAACGTGAGGCCGGCCACGCCGACCCACGACGTGATGTGCGCGAGCGGGCTCTCGGATTGGCTCATCCCGATGCGCCCCCACGGGAATCCCGTGTACGGCCAGGAGCCCATGAACAGTTCGCGCCCCGTCCACAGGGCGCCGACGAGCGCGGGAAGCCCGATGAGGCGCCACCAGCGCCCGGGAAGGGCCCGCGGCATCCATCGGTAGGCCAGGGCGATCGGGATCGATCCGACCCCCATGAAGAGCGTCTCGATGCCCGAGAGGGCGAACCACGGGACGACGCCCAGGTAGCGCGTGATCCACATGATGTGGATCAGATAGAACGACGCGCCGAACACGAGACCGACCAGCAGCGCACTCCAGGCGCCGCGGCCGATGAGCGCGACGAGCGACAGACCCACGCCGACGAACGCGAGCGGCCACCAGCCGACCGACGGGAAGGCGAGATCGAGGATGGCGCCACCCGCGGCGGACACGATGATCGCGGCCCACAGGGGCAGCAGCGGGCGGGTGCGGGGCGTCGGCGGCATTCGAACGCTCACACCGACGAGTACGCCACGATGCCGCGCCGTACGCCGTCGAGGGCTTTGCGCGCCGTGCGGGCGAGCTTCGCGTCGGCCACGAGCGAGAGCTGGTCGAGCAGGTCGATCGTCTGCTTGGCCCAGCGCACGAAGTCTCCCGCCGCCATGTCCGCCTGATCGAGGACACGCTCCAGCGGCAGCCCGTTCGCCCACGAAGCCATCGCGCGGGCAAGGCTCGCAGCGATCGGCTCGGATCCCGGCAACTCGTGCGCGCGCTCGAGATCGTCCAGACGCTGCCACAGCGTCAGCGTGTCGGCGAAAGCCTGGCGGAAGGGACCGCGGGGCAGGTCGTGCTCCCCCGCCATCGCATCGTCGCGGCGCGGCTCGTACACGATCGAGCACGCGAGCGCCGCCAGCGCGGCGGCATCCAATTCTTCCCAGATGCCCTGGCGCAGCGACTCGGCCACGAGCAGGTCGCGCTCGCCGTAGATGCGCCGCATGGTACGGCCCGCGCCCGTGAGCGTCGTCGAGCCGTCGTCCTCGATCCGCACGTAGTCGAGCTCGCTGAGCACGTCGACGACGCGGTCGAAGACACGGGCGACGGCCCCCGTGCGCGTCTCGATCTGGCGACGCAGTTTGCCGACGGTGCGCTTGAGCTTCCAATACCGCTCCGCCCAGCGCGCATGGTCCTCTCGCTCGGGACACGAGTGGCACGCGTGCCGCTGCATGCGTGTGCGCAGGGTCGAGATCTGGCGCTGGCGCTTGTCGCGCGTCGCCCGCGAGGCCGTGGCGTCCTTGCGGTTGAGCTTCTCGAGGTCGCTCAGCTCGCGACGGATGCCGGAATATTCGGCGAAGTCGCCGCGATCGCACGTCATCGACTTCTCGTAGCCGGCGAGCGACTGCTCCTGCTCGCGCACCTGGCGGGCGAGCCCCACGACGGCGCGGTCGGCCTGGAACTGCGCGAAGGACGACTCGAGGATCTGCCGTGCGCGGGCGCGCCCGAACTGATCGATCAGGTTGACGGCCATGTTGTAGGTGGGGCGGAAGCTCGAGTTGAGCGGATACGTCCGTCGCGAGGCGAGGGCGGCGACGGCCTGCGGATCCAGACCCTCGGTCCACTGCACGACGGCGTGCCCCTCGACGTCGATTCCGCGACGCCCCGCGCGACCGGTCAGCTGCGTGTACTCGCCCGACGTGATGGCGACGCGTGCTTCGCCGTTGAACTTCTCGAGCTTCTCGAGCACGACGGTGCGGGCGGGCATGTTGATCCCGAGCGCGAGCGTCTCGGTCGCGAAGACGACCTTGACGAGCTTGCGCTGGAACAGCTCCTCGACGACTTCCTTGAACGCCGGGAGCAGACCGGCATGGTGGGATGCCACGCCTCGCTCGAGATTGTCGAGCCACTGCCAGTACCCCAGCACCTCGAGGTCCTCGTCGAGGAGCGTGCGCGTGCGTTCTTCGACGATCGCACGGATCTCGAGACGCTCCTCGTGCGAGGTCAGCCGCACGCCGCCGCGACGCACCTGCTGCACGGCGGCGTCGCAGCCCGCCCTGCTGAAGATGAAGAAGATCGCGGGCAGAAGATTCGCCCGGCCCAGCAGCTCGACCGCCTCGGGGCGGTCGATCCGCTCGACGCGCTGCGCGTCCCGCGGGCGTGGCTGACGCCGCTGGCCTCGGCGACGGTCGGTGAACGCCGGGCCCTTCGCAGACCGGATGCGCAGCAGCTCCTGGTTGACCTGCGCCGTCGCGATCCCGGCCCGATCGTCGAAGAGGGGCAGCAGGTCACCGCGCACGAGAACGTGCTGCTCGAGCGGCACGGGGCGCGTCTCGGAGACGATGACCTCGGTGTCCCCGCGCACCGTGTCGAGCCAGTCGCCGAACTCCTCGGCGTTGGACACGGTCGCCGACAGCGACACGAGCCGCACGGCGGGCGGCAGGTGGATGATGACTTCTTCCCACACCGCCCCGCGGAAGCGATCGGCGAGGTAGTGCACTTCGTCCATCACGACGAAGCGCAGGCCCCGCAGAGCGGGCGAGTCGGCATACAGCATGTTGCGCAGCACTTCGGTCGTCATGACGACGACGCGCGCATTGCCGTTGATGTTGGTGTCGCCCGTGAGCAACCCCACCTCGTCGGCGCCGTAGACCTCTTGCAGTTCCCGGAACTTCTGGTTCGACAGGGCCTTCATGGGCGTCGTATAGAACGCCTTGTCGCCCGGCTCGCGCATCGCCAGGTGCACGGCGAACTCGCCGACGATCGTCTTGCCCGCCCCCGTGGGTGCGGCGACGAGAACGCTGCGCCCGGCCTCGAGTGCCTCGCATCCCGCGATCTGGAACGGATCCAGCTCGAAGCGCTGCGCCTGCGCGAACGCCGCCGTCACGGGACTGTGACGCTCGCGTGAAGACCGTTCGCGCGCCCGCGCATAGCGCTCGGCGGGACCGACGTCGCTCATGGTTGTGCCTCCGGATCGAGCAGCGTGGCGTTGCGCTTGGCATTGCGCCGATCGAACAGCATGGACAGCCCCGCAGCGGCGAAGAAGAGCAGGATCAGGATGCCGGCGAGCAAGAGCGTCGTGACGACGTCGGCGGGCGGCGTGGCGATGGCGGCGAAGGTGACCGCGATGAGCACCGCGACCCGCCATCCCTTCAGGATCGCCCTGCCCGACATGACCCCGGCGACGTTCAGCGCGACGAGGAAGATCGGCAGGACGAAGGCCACACCGACGAACACGAGCAGCTTGAAGACGAAGTCGTAGTAGTAGATGGCGTCGTAGAAGGCCGCAGCCCCCTCGGGCACGAACTCGGCCATCAGCTTCACGATGTTGGGCATGACATACAGGCCCGTCGCGCATCCGGCGAAGAAGAGCGGCACGGCCGCGCACACGAAGCACACCGTGTAGATGATCTCCTTGCGGCGAAGCCCCGGCATGATGAAGGCCCAGATCTGCCAGAGCCAGATCGGTGCGGACAGCAGGATGCCGATCGCGAAGGCCATCCGGAGCTTGAGGTCGAATCCCGAAGTGACGGTGCTGTACATCAGCTCGACGCGCGACGCGTCACCGCGCGACTCCGCGACGATGCGGATGGGTTCGGTGATGACGTGAAGCACCGGATCGGTGATCAGGAACGCGACCACCATCGCGACCACGAGCGCCGCGGCGCAGATGATGAGGCGGTTCTTCAGTTCGACGAGATGGCCGCCCAGGGACATCCGCCGGTCACGGCGCGAAGG
This sequence comes from Microbacterium sp. NPDC055910, assembly GCF_042271185.1. Lineage (NCBI taxonomy): Bacteria > Bacillati > Actinomycetota > Actinomycetes > Micrococcales > Microbacteriaceae > Microbacterium > Microbacterium sp. NPDC055910. The sequence goes on along the minus strand of NZ_JBHJZS010000003.1, from coordinate 153,465 downwards.
TCTGCGTCCGCGTGCGTGCGGTTGCTCAGCCGTCACCACGGACGACTACTGCTTGGGGTTGGATGCCCCACCCGAATTCGAGGAGTTCTCGGTCGGTGATGCAGGTACAGAGTGGGACGGATCGGCGACGGAGCTGGTCGTCGCGGAGTCCGTCGCCTTGTCGTCCTCTTTCATGGCCTTCATCTCGCCCTTGAACACGCGAGCCGACTGGCCCATGCTCTTGGCGAGCGCCGGGAGCTTGGCCGCGCCGAAGAGCAGAAGGATCACGGCCAGGATGAGGAGCCACTGCCAGCCTTGGATTCCCATGAGTGTCCTTCTTCCAGGATGTCGTCGCCCCAGTGTAACCCCGCCGACTTTATGCGACGCCCGTGACGGGCGAGTTGCGCGGGTGGTGTCACCGGTAGAGCGCGAGTGCGGCCGCGGCCCAATCCGCCGCCGCACGGCGGGCCGCTTCGGGCTCGACGACCTCGACGGCGCCGCCGCGACGTGTGACGAGCCGGCGCACGCTCACCTCGTCGGCGACACGCATCGTCGCCAGCGTCACGCCGTCGGTCGTCTTCAGCGTCGCACGGGCGAGGTAGTCGCCCACGAGGGGGGCGACGTCCTGCGCGAAGCGCAGGGTCACGACATCACGGCCTTCGCCCTCTTCGAACCAGTCCGGCACCCGGTCCTCGCCGTGGGTCGTGGCGATGTCGGTGAGTTCGGGGTCGCTGACGCGGTCGAGGTGGAACGTGCGCATGCCCTCGCGCAGGTGACACCAGCCCTGCAGGTACCACTGTCCGTCCGCGATGACGACCTTGACAGGATCGACCGTACGGGTCGTGGGCGCGGCATCCGGAGCCTTGTACGTGAACGACACCGCGACGCGCCGCTGCAGCGCCGCCGCGACGACGTCGCGCACGGCATCGACGGGGCCCGGGGCGACGATGACGTCGGCGGGCGTCGCCGACGCGCCGCGGGCGAGCTTGGCGAGCAGGGCCGAGAACAGCTCGGTGTCGCCGACGCCGGGGATCGTGCGCGCCAGCTGCAGCCCGGCCAGCAGCGCGGCCGCCTCACGGGCGGTGAGCCGGGGCGCGCGCTCGAGACCGACGGCGTTCGTGATCGAGATGACGCCGTGCCGGTCGAGCAGATCCCAGTCGATGTCGAACAGATCGTTCGCCATCTGCCAATATCCGCCGTCGCCGGGCAGCCCGATGACGGTGAGCTTCTCGACCATGCCACGCATCTGCTCGGGGTCGACGTCGAACTCCTCGGCGGCCTCGGCGACGGAGACCTCGCCCTTGCCGACGAGATACGGCACGAGCTGCAGCAGGAGGGCGGCGCGGTCGGTCGCGACGAGCGGCTTACGGTGCGTCATCGGTCGGCTCCGTGCAGGGCGGCGGCGGCCTCGAGCCGCGCGATGACGTGCTCGCGCAGATCGTGCGGCTCGACGACACGCACTTCGGGGCCGTACGAGGCCAGTTCGTCGGCGAAGAAGTGGACGTCGACGAACGACACGCGGATGCCCTGTTCGGCCGGCGTCGCGCGCCGACCCAGCCGCAGGGCCGCTTCGGTTCCCGGAGTGACCTCGAGCAGCGCGACGTTGCGCGCCGCGACGTCGTTGAGGCCGGTCAGTGCGCGCTCGCCGGCCCGCTCACGCGATGTCGCATCGAAGGACTCCCTTGTCAGCTCGACATCGCCCACGATGCGCGAGAGCAGGAACGTGCGCTCGGCCGCGGCATCCGTGTCGATGCCGTACACATGCCAGCGCGCCTCGTACTCGACGAGCGCGAGCGGCTGCATGCGACGTCGGCGCGCGGTCTTCTCGCCCGGCTTGAGATAGGAGAAGCGCACGACGCGCGCCTGCTCGATCGCCCGCTGCAGGGCGGTGAAGCTCGGCTCGCGCACGCTGATGCGCGGAGAGAACCCGATGATCGGCTCGTCCACGGGGATCCCGAGTGCCCGGATCTTGCGCAGACCGCTGCGCGCATCGGCCGACAGCGAGCTCTCGCTCCACACACCGCCCGCGAGGGTCAGGAGCGCGACTTCGGCGGGTGTGAAGACGATGTCCTCCGGAAGTTCGTATTCCGCCGTGGGCACGCGATACCGGGCTTCGCGCAGGTCATCGGGATCCGCCCAGTCGCCGATCGTCTCGATCGGGATGCCGAGACCGCGCAGGTTCTCCTTGTCGCGCTCGAACATCTTCTCGAGCGCGTCCTTGGAGGCACCGGCATCCGCCTGCTCCCGGTACCCCGCGACGGAGCGCAGGATCGTGTCCTTCGTCAGCCCCTGCTCGGTCGCCATCAGCGCCACGACGAGATTGACCAGCCGCTCTTCGGGCGGACTCTTGGCAGGGGCGTTCGCGGGCACCTCCTCATCTTAGGGTCGGTGCCGCGGTCGGGGCCGGAGCCGTGGCTACTGCGTCGGTGCGTCGTCGAGCCCGAGGATGTCGACGACGAACACGAGCGTCGAGTTCGCCGGGACGGCGCCCTGCGCCTCGTTTCCGAAGCCCTCCGACGGCGGAACGACGACGAGCACCTGGGAGCCGACCGTCTCGCCCTCGAGCGCCTCATCGAGCGCCGGCAGGAACGAGCCGAGCGTGATGGACGGCGGTTCGCTCTCCCACGTCGACTGGAATTCCTCGCGGGTCTCCCAGACGGTGCCCGTGAGATGGATGCGCACGGGCTGCTCCCCCGTCACGACGGGACCGGTGCCGCGCTTGATCGTCTGCACCACGACCTCGGTCGGGGGCGCCGCGTCCGGGATCGTGACACCGGGACGCCCGTTGGTCGCACGCACGACGCTCGGAAGACCGAAGCCGGACTGGAAGACATCGGCGCCGTCGGCCTTGGCGCGGTACACGGTGCGTACGTCGATGACGGCGACGGCGGAGTCGTCAGGGCCGATGCCGATCGAGGTGGCGGAACCCTCTTCGATGTCACCGGGTGCGAGTGCGACGACGGTGCGGGTGCCTTCGGTCGCGCAGTGCAGGATCTCGGGCAGAGCGGGGATCGCACCCTGCAGCACCGTGAGCGGAATCGGGTTGTAGGCCTGCTCGAGAGCGGGCTCGCCCGTGCGGCCGTTCACGATCGTGAGGTTGAGCCCGACGAGCTGACCGTCGTTCTCGACCGCCATGCCCTCGCCCGTCACGACGTCGCGCACGGCGATGTCGGTCGCACGGAACTGCGGGTACACCGAGATCTCGGCGGCGGTGTCGATGTCGGTCGAGACCGTCACCGCGTCGAGGACGGCACGGTCCAGGTCAGGACGCTCGCATGCCGCGCTCGAGGGCGCTGTGCACCCGACGAGGCCGACGGCGGCGAGGCCGAGAACCGAGACGGCCGCGGGGATCAGTGGGAATCTGCGCACCTGGACATCCTAAGTGGAAGACGTGGTCTCGCCGGGCGCGCGTCCCTCGGCGGCGATGCGCGCGCCGTCGGCGGCCTTCTGCGCCTCGCGCACGCGCTTGCGCAGATTCTTGTCGGAGATCTGGCGGTCCCCCACCGCTCCGGGAGTCCACAGCTCGACGTCCTCGTCGCCGTAGCTCGACTTCGACGCACGACGTTTGACCTCGGGCAGGACTGCTCCGGGGGCCAGTCGTCGCGCCCAGATCAGGAAGCCGGTGTGCGCGACCATGCGATGATCGGGCCGCACAGCCAGTCCCTCGACGTGCCAGCCGCGCACCATCGTCTCGTTCGCGTCGGGCTCGGTGAACAGTCCCGTGCCGCGGATGTACTCCGCGACGCGACTCAACTGGGTCGCCGTCGCGACATAGCAGAGCACGACGCCGCCGGGGGTCAGCGCCTCGGCGACGACGTCGATGCACTCCCACGGGGCGAGCATGTCGAGCACGACGCGATCGACGGAGCCCTGGGCGACCGCGGCGGGCAAGGACGCCACCAGGTCGCCCACGACGACCTGCCAGTTCTCGGGCGTTCCGCCGAGGAATGTGCTGACGTTGGCCGTGGCGACCTCGGCGAACTCCTCGCGGCGCTCGAACGACACGACGCGCCCCGTCGCGCCGACCGCACGCAGCAGCGACAGCGACAGCGCACCCGACCCGACACCCGCTTCGACGACGACGGATCCGGGGAAGACGTCGGCCTGCGTGACGATCTGCGCGGCATCCTTCGGGTAGACGATCGCGGCGCCGCGCGGCATCGACATGACGAAGTCGCGCAGCAGAGGACGCAGGGCGAGGTATTCGTGCCCGGCGCTGTTGGCCACGACCGAACCGTCCGGCAGCCCGACGAGCGCGCTGTGCGGCAGCACTCCGTGGTGGGTGTGCAGCTCGCCGTCCTCGCGCAGCGTGATCGTGTGCAGACGCCCCTTGGGACCGGTCAGCTGAACGCGGTCGCCGAGCCGGAAGGGCCCGCGGGGTTGCTCGGTCACGGGGCGTCTCCGCTCGTGCGACGCGACATGTGGACGGCCGAGACGTCGGCGGTCGTGCGCCCCTCGAGCGTCGGCCAGATCGCGTGGGCGCCGACCCCCTCGAGAGACACCATGAGCGGCACGCCGATCGACGTGGCGCCCGACGCGACAGCCGAGCGCATCCCGTTCGGGGAGTCTTCGATCGCGGCGGTCTGCTCGGGGGCGGCCCCGAGCGCCTCGCATGCCTGCAGGTAGGGGTCGGGGAAGGGCTTCGGTCGTGTGGCGTCGTCTCCGGCGACGACGACGTCGAACATGTCGTCGCCGATGAGGTCGGCGATCGCGCTCGCCATGCGGCGCATCGACATCGTGACGAGCCCGGTCTTGATTCCGGCGGCGCGCAGATCGCGCAGCAGCTCGCGTGCGCCGGGCCGGAACGGCACGCCCTCGGCGGCGATGGTGCTCATGACCGTGTCGGTCAGGTGGTCGACGATGTCCTCGACGCTCATGCGTACGCCGGCGTCCTGCAGGATGCGCGCAGCATCGGCGAGCCCCAGTCCCACCAGGCTCAGCGCCTGCTCCGGCGTCCACTCACCGCTGAAGCGGCCCACGAGCGCGGCCTCGGCCGCCATCCAGTGCGACTCGGTGTCGACGAGGGTTCCGTCCATGTCCCACAGGACGGCGGCAAGAGGTGCAGAGGTCATCGTTCCATCGTATCCAGCGGCGTACCGGCTGCCGGGCGGCCGGGGCTGGCGCCTATCCTGGTAAAAGCCCGCGCCGCGGGCGGAGGAGGCCGTGTGTCCGGACTGGGTCGGAGAGTCGTCGTCGCTGCGTTCGACGGATGGAACGACGCCGGGGAGGCTGCCTCGTCGGCCATCGCCCATCTGCGTGCGGCGGGCGAGTACGAACCCGTCTTCTCCGTCGACCCCGAACTGTACTTCGACTACCAGTACACGCGGCCGCACATCGAGGCCGACGGCGAGGGCCGGCGGTCGCTGCGCTGGCCCGAGACGACGCTCCTGCGGCCAACGCATGCGACGGGATCCACCGAGCTGTGGCTGCTCACGGGCGTCGAGCCCGCGCGGGCATGGCAGGCCTACGCCGGCGAACTCATCGATGTCGCTTTGCGAGAAGACGTCTCGGGGCTCGTCTGCCTCGGCTCGATGATGTCCGACGTGCCGCACACACGACCGATCTCGATCTTCGCGGGCAGCGAGAACGAGAGCCTGCGTGCGGCGCTCAAGCTCGAACGCAGCACGTACGAGGGCCCCGTCGGCATCATGAGCGTGCTCACCGACGCCGCCGACACCGCCGGCATCCCCTCTGCCGGCCTCTGGGCGAGCGTGCCGCACTACGTCGCGGGCCACACGCCCTCTCCCAAAGCGACTCTCGCGCTCCTCGAGCGGCTCGGCGAGCTCACGTCGGCCGAGATCTCGCCCGGTGAGCTGCCCGCGCAGGCTGCCGCGTGGGAGGCCTCGATCGATGCCGCCGCCGCGGACGACGACGAGATGACCGAGTACATCCGCCAACTCGAGCACACGCGCGACACATGGGACTCACCCGAGGCCTCGGGCGACGCGATCGCGCAGGAGTTCGAGAAGTACCTGCGCCGGGGGTCCGAGGGCCCCGGAAAGCCCGGGCGCGACGACCCGCGCCGTTAGCGGCGGACGATCACTGCGCCTGCAGCACCCCCGTGCTCAGCAGCACGAGGACGAGTGAGCCGAGCGCGACGCGGTAGATCACGAACGGCAGGAAGCTGCGCTTGGAGATCCAGCTCATGAAGAACGCGATGACGCCGAGCGCGACGACGAACGCGACACCGGTCGCGATGGCCGTCTCACCGAGCGTGAACACCGCCGGCTCGCCCCAGCTCTTGAACAGCTGATAGAAGCCGCTGCCGAAGACGGCCGGAATGGCCAGCAGGAAGGCGTAGCGTGCGGCCGCCGCGCGCTCATATCCCATGAACAGCCCCGCGGTGATCGTGCCCCCCGAGCGTGACACACCCGGGATGAGCGCGAGCGACTGCGCGAACCCGTAGACGACGCCGTCTCCCACCGTCAGCTGGCGGAGCTTGCGCTTCTTCGCCCCGACATGGTCGGCGATGCCCAGCAGCACACCGAAGAGGATCAGCATCGCCGCGACGAGCCACAGCGACCGGAACGTCGTCTCGATCTGGTCCTGGAACAGCAGCCCCAGCACGACGATCGGGATGCTGCCGATGATGATCAGCCAGCCCATCCGGGCGTCCGGATCGCTGTGCGGGATGCGCCCTGCCAGCGCCCTGCACCAATTGCCGATGATCCGCACGATGTCGTGCCAGAAGAACACGACGACCGCCGCCTCGGTGCCGATCTGCGTGATCGCCGTGAAGGCCGCGCCCGGGTCTTCCGCAGACGGCAGGAGCTCGCCGAGGATCCGCAGGTGGGCGCTGGACGAGATCGGGAGGAACTCGGTCAGTCCCTGGACGAGTCCGAGGATGATCGCCTCGAAAAGGTGCATTCGGGTCCTTCAGTAGGTGCGGAGCAGGTCGGTCAGCACGCGCTGCCCGAAGACGAGCGCGTCCAGCGGAACACGTTCGTCGACACCGTGGAACATGCCGGTGAAATCCAGATCGGCGGGCAGCCGCAGCGGCGCGAAGCCGTAGCCGGCGATGCCGAGCTTCGCGAGCGCCTTGTTGTCGGTTCCGGCGCCCAGCAGGTACGGGATCACCGGGACGCCCGGATCGTGGCGGCCGAGGGCGGCGACCATCGCGTCGACGAGCCCGCCCTCGAAGGATGCCTCGAGGCCGACGTCGCGCACGACGGTCTCGACGTCGATGTCGGCTCCGACGATGCGCTGGATCTCACTGAGGACGGCGTCCTCCTGCCCGGGAAGCGTGCGCACGTCGATGAGCGCTTCGGCCGTGTCGGGGATGACGTTGTGCTTGTATCCGGCAGTGAGTCCGGTCGGGTTCGCCGTCGTGCGGAACGTCGAGCGCAGAAAAGCGGATGCCGCGCCATACCGCTCGGCGACGGCATCGGGATCGGCGGGGTCGGCATCGGCGAGCATCGCCAGGTCGTCGACCATGCGGCGCGTCGTCGGCGTCATCGCGAGCGGCCATGACGTGCGCCCGAGGGCGGCGACCGCTTCGGCGAGCCGCGTCACGGCGTTGTCCGGGTGCACTCGACTGCCGTGCCCGGCACGCCCGTGAGCGCGGAGTCGGATCCAGCACAGCGCCTTCTCCCCCGTCTGCAGCAGGTAGGCGCGCTTGTCGCCTGTCGCGATGGAGTACCCGCCGACCTCGCTGATGGCCTCGGTCGCGCCCGCGAACCATTCCGGTCGGTCGCGCACGACGAGCGCGGATCCTTCCGCGCCCCCGGCTTCTTCGTCTGCGAAGAACGTCACGATGATGTCGCGCGCGGGCTGCTCCCCCGCGCGCAGGATGTCGCCGATCGAGGTGAGGATCATGGCGTCCATGTCCTTCATGTCGACCGCGCCGCGGCCCCACAGCATGCCGTCGCGGATCTCGCCGGCGAACGGATCGACGCTCCAGTCCTCGGCGATGGCCGGTACGACATCGAGGTGACCGTGCAGCACGAGTGCGGGACGAGACCGATCCCGCCCGGGCACGCGCGCGCACACGTTGGTCCGGCGCGGAACGGGCTCGAAGTACTGCGTCGTGAGACCGAGCCCCTCGAGGTATGACCCGGCGTATTCAGCCGCTTCACGCTCGCCCCGGGCGTTGCCTTCGCCGTGGTTGGTCGTGTCGATGCGGATGAGATCGCGTGCGACCGCGACGACCTCCGGCAGCGTCGTGTCGGGTGTGGGCATGCGGACTAACCTACCTGCCCGCTCGATTCGGTTTCGTCCGCCGGAACGTGCTAATGTCGACCCTCGGTTGCGAAACCGAAAACCACCTCGCGCGGGTGGCGGAATTGGTAGACGCGCTAGCTTGAGGTGCTAGTGCCCGTATAGGGCGTGGGGGTTCAAGTCCCCCCTCGCGCACAAAATGAAAAGGCCCCCGAAAGGGGGCCTTTTTGTTTTGTCCCCGCGGGTCGGTCGCGAACCCTCGTGAGGGACAGGTCGCGCACACCGGGTTGCGGCCGGTCGGGAGGACCGCGATCATGGCAGCGAGCCGAGAAGTGATGCGCGCCGTGAGTGTGACCCGTCTTGCCGAGATCGTCGATACCCGAGGAATCACGCTCGTGGAAGACGTGCACGATGCCGATGAGTTCGCCGAGATCGCGACGCGCGTCACCCGCCCGCACACGATCCTGCCCCGCTCGCCCGACGCCCGTCTCGATGCGCGGCTGACCGCACTGCCCCTCGGGGACATCGCCGTCAGCCGAGTGACCTACGGCGCCGATGTCTCGGTCATCCCGGGCGACGACGAGCCCGACAGCTTCCTGTTCCCGCTCTCGATGGCGGGCACGGCGCGACTTCGCTACGGCAACGAGAGCGTACCGATCGCGTCGAGCGATACGACGGTCATCGCGCCGTACCGCGAGTTCCGCTCGGACATCGACGCCGATTACGAGCAGGTCCTCGTCGCGGTATCGCGCTCACGGATCGAGCGGGTCGCGGCATCCCTCCTGCTCGGTGACGTCGGCGACGTCCTCGATATGCCGCTGACGACCTTCGACCTACCCGACGCCGTGCTGCGCATGTTGGAAGCACTCGCTCTCCTCGTCGACGAGACCGGACCGCTCGGCGATCCCGACCTGCGGAATCGACTGCAAGACGTCGCACTGGAGAGTCTGCTGCTGAGCGTCCCGTCCTTCCGCGAACGGCTGCCCGCCCGCGGCGACGTCCGTTCCGCGCGTGTCCGCGCCGCGATGGAGTACATGCTCGACCGCGTGAGCGAGCCCGTCTCGTTCGCCGCCGTCGCTGCGGCGGTCGGTGTGAGTCCGCGCGGACTGCAGCTCGCGTTCCGCAAGGCGGTCGGCACGACACCGTCGGCGTGGCTGCGCACGAAGCGCCTCGAACGGGCCCACCGAATGCTCACGGCGGCAGACCCGGCATCGACGACGGTGACCTCGATCGCGAATGCGTGCGGGTTCTTCCACCCCGGCGAGTTCGCCGGGCACTTCCGGGCGGCATACGGGATCGCCCCCTCGGCGCTGCTGGGACGCCCTGCTTCGTGTATCCGCTCCTGACACATCGGTTCTCCGATGGCGGTCACCGCGCGTCCGCGCTGTAATGACGACGATGAGCATCCCCAAGGCCACCTTCTTCGTCGGTTCGTCCGCGTGCGCCCTCCTGGCGGGAACGGCGGCGAGCGTGGTGCGCGCCGCTCGGGACCTGACACTGCCGCAGATCGCGCTGGTGCACACGCGTCAGCGACAGCACGTGCGAGATCCGAGCCGGCCCATCGTGTCGACGTTCCTCTTCTCGCAGACGGACCTGCCCCTCCCCGTGCCCGGCGACGATCCCGCCGTCGCGCTCGCCGTGCCGCGGGAACGTGTGGGACTGCACGTTCTTCCGACCCTGGTGCATCTGCCGATGACCCCGCTCGTGCGGGCTTCACGCTCGATGCTGCGCAGCCTGCAGCGCGACCTGGCAGCGCAGCGCGACCATCTCGAGCACGTGGAAGACGTGGCTCTGAGCCTCATCCGTGCCGTCGTGCTGCAGCACGCGAGCCGAAGCGACGAGGTCGACGACTCGTCGCTGACCGCCCAGCTCGAGGCGTTCATCGACGCCCACCACCGCGACCCGCTGCTGGATGTGGACGGCATCGCACAGAGACTGCACTTCAGCCGTCGCCAGCTCTACCGCTTCGCGCGCGGAGACGGCGTCGCCGCCATGCTCGCCGAGCGCCGCCTCGCCACGGCGTGCGACCTGCTGCGCGAACAGTCCGACCTGTCGATCACCGAGGTCGCGCTCATGTCCGGCTTCACGAGCGCATCCCGTCTGCGCGTGCACGTCATGCGCCGCTTCGGGGTGACACCGACGGAGTACCGCGACGGAGCAGAGTGCGCGGCACGAGACAGCGACCTCAGCCGAGCGTGACGCCGAAGGCCAGACCGAGCGCGTAGGTGACAGCGGCCGCACCGAACCCGATCGCCAGCTGGCGCAGAGCACGCCGCCACGGCGGCGCGCCGGACAGCAGCCCCACCGTGGCGCCCGTGCACAGCAGCGCCGCACCGACGAGCACGAGCGCGGTGACCACGGCCGCGAGCCCGGACAGCCCGAAGAGCCACGGCAGCACGGGGATGATCGCTCCCGACGCGAAGAACAGGAAGCTCGACAGCGCGGCGCTCCACGCGTTTCCGACGACGTCGTGCGCGCGGGCCCGCTCGGGTCGAACGGGCGCCTCGTCGCCGGCCTGGGCTGCGGCCACGGCGCGCCGAGCACGGTCGAGGGCCTCGATCTCGGGCATCCCCCGCGTGCGGTACACCAGCGCGAGTTCGTTCGCGTCGAGGTCGAGGTCCAGCAGCGCGGCGGCCGTATATTCGCTGGGTTCGGTGGCGTCCAGCAGCTCACGCTGCGAGCGCACCGACACGAACTCGCCCGCCGCCATCGACAGGGCACCCGCGAGGAGGCCGGCGATGCCGGAGAACAGCACGAACCGCGAATCCACTCCCGTCGCGCCGATGCCGAGCACCAGGGCGAGGTTCGAGACGAGTCCGTCGTTCGCGCCGAACACCGCTGCGCGGAACGTGCCGGACAGACGGCGGCGCCCGCGCGCGGCGAGCCCCCGCACGACCTCGTGGTGGATGCGCTCATCCGCCGCCATGCGAGGTGTCGCGAACGGCTCGTCGTCGTACGGCGAGCGCGCTTCGGCGTTCTGGGCGAGGGCGAGCACGAAGATCCACCCGAACCGCTTCGCCATCCAGCCCAGCACGAGCGTGCGCGTCTCGGGCCGGGGCGCATGGACGGGCTCGCCCCCGAGCAGGTGCAGCCAGTGCGCCTCGTGCCGCCCTTCGGCCTCGGCGAGCGCCAGCAGGATGTCGCGCTCTTCACCATCGCGGCGCGTCGCGAGCTGACGGTAGACCTGGGCCTCGGCGCGCTCGTTCACGAGATACCGTGCCCACCGTCGTCGGTCGCGGGCGGTCGGTTCAGCGGGCGCGGTCAATCGAGGCCTCCGGGCAGGGTGACGGATGCCTCCACGCTAGCGACGCCGTGACGGCGACGAGGGCGCGAGAGCGCGGATTACCAGCATTTCGGACCCCCGAACGCCGCTCACGACCGCACGCGGGCGCGCAGCAGGTCGATGCGGGCCTGCAGTTGCGCAACGGTCGCCTGTGCGACGCTCGGGCCTCCGCACACGCGGCGCAGCTCGGCGTGCACGGCACCGTGCGGCTCGCCGGATTGCCGCGCATACAGTCCCACGAGGCTGTTCAGCAGCTGGCGCTGCTCCTTCAGCGTGCGGTGCAGGGCCGCCGGCGGGACATCCGGCGCGGGATCGTCGGGCGCCGGCTGCTGCGATTCGCGAACCCGACGGTGGCGGCTCTGACGTGCCTGACGCTGCACGAGCAGCTCGTGCACGTGCTCGGGCTCGAGCAGGCCGGGCAGCCCCAGGAACTCCTCTTCTTCGGGAGTGCCGGGCACAGCGAGCTGGCCGAACTCCTTGCCGTCGTAGAGCACGCGGTCGAAGTGGGCGAGGGATCCGAGCGCCTGGTAGGTGAACTCGTACGTCAGGGCATCCGAAGCGCTGTCGCCCTGCTCGGCGGCGTCGAGCAGGTCGTCATCGAGCGCCCACTCGTCATCCTCGCTCTCGCGGTCGAGGGCGTGATCGCGTTCGACCTCCATGGCGTTGGCGAGGGCGAGCAGCTGCGGAACGTTCGGCAGGAAGACGCTCGCCGTCTCGCCGCGGCGCCGCGCGCGGACGAAGCGACCGATCGCCTGCGCGAAGAACAGCGGCGTCGAGGCGCTGGTGGCATACACGCCGACCGCCAGTCGCGGCACGTCGACACCCTCCGACACCATGCGGACGGCGACCATCCAACGCCGGGTGTTGTTCGCGAACTGCTCGATGCGTGCCGACGCGCCCTCCTCGTCGGACAGCACGACGGTCGTCGGCTCGCCCGTGAGCCGGTCGAGGATCTCGGCATAGGCCCGTGCGGCGGTCTGATCCGTCGCGATCACGAGGCCACCGGCATCCGGAACCTGCTCGCGCACTTCGCTCAGGCGCCGGTCGGCCGAGCGCAGTACGGCGGGAATCCACTCCCCCTCGGGATCGAGCGCCGTGCGCCACGCCTGCGCCGTGACGTCCTTCGTGTTGTCCTGCCCGAGCTGCGCCTCCATCTCGTCGCCCGTCTTGGTGCGCCAGCGCATCTGGCCGGCGTAGACGAGGAAGAGCACGGGCCGCACGACGCCGTCTTCGAGCGCACGACGGTACCCGTAGTTGTAATCGGTGCGCGAGACGCGGATGCCTTTGTCGTCGGGGTGGTATTCGACGAACGGGATCGGTGCGGTGTCGCTGCGAAACGGGGTCCCCGACAGCAGCAGCCGCCGCGTCGCGCGGCCGTACGCCTCGCGCAGCGCGTCGCCCCAGCTGAGCGCGTCACCGCCGTGGTGGACCTCGTCGAGGATCACCAGCGTGCGCCGGTCATGGATGAGCCGTTCGTGCACCGACGATTTGACGGCGACCTGCGCGTAGGTGACCGCGACGCCGTGGAACTGCCGCGACGGCAGACCGTGGCGGTTGCTGAAGTGCGGATCGAGGCGGATCGAGACGCGAGCCGCGGCATCCGCCCACTGGGTCTTGAGGTGCTCGGTCGGCGCGACGACGACGATGCGCTCCACGATGCCACGGCGCAGCAGCTCGCTCGCGAGCCGCAGGGCGAAGGTCGTCTTGCCGGCGCCGGGGGTCGCGGCGGCGAGGAAGTCCCGCGGACCGCCGCCGGGACCGTCAGGTCCGTCGAGACCGAAGTACAGGTCGAGCGCCTCTGCCTGCCAGGCCCGAAGTCGCTGAGCCGTACCCCACGGGGCACGCTGCGGATACGCGGGCGACAGCTGCTCGGCGGCGAAGCTGCCGAAGTGCTCGGGCACGTCGGTCGTCACCGGTTCGGCAGCGGCGATCGCGTCGTCCACTGGCTCCCCTTTCCGCGACGGCCGTCCCACAGCCGCGGACAGCACGATTGACCACCCTAATCCGTGCCGCCGACATGATCGGCGCGCGCGCTACGCTCGAAAGCGGCCGCGACCTGAGGAGGAGCGCATGTCGATCACCGATGCACACCGCAGCCCCTACGTCGCCAATGTCGAAAAGCACCCGTGGCGACGCTACGTCGCGATCGGCGACTCGTTCACCGAGGGGATCGGCGACCCGATCCCCGGCACCGATCAGCACCGCGGCTGGGCCGATCGCGTCGCCGAGGTCCTCGGCTCGCAGGTCGAAGATCTGGCGTATGCGAACCTCGCCGTGCGAGGAAAGCTGATCCGGCAGATCGTCGATGACCAGATCGAACCGGCGATCGCCCTCAAGCCCGACCTCGTCACGTTCTCCGCGGGCGGGAACGACGTCATCCGTCCCGGCTCGGATCCGGACGCGGTCGCCGAGATGTTCGAGGACGCCGTCGTGCGGCTGTCGAGCGGCGGCGCGACCCTGGTCGTGTTCACCGGGATCGACACGAACTTCACGCCCGTGTTCCGTGGCATCCGTGGCAAGGTCGCGATCTACAACGAGAACATCCGCGCGATCGCCGACCGGCACGACTGCATCGTCGCCGACCAGTGGGCGTTGAAGGAAGTGCAGGACATGCGCTTCTTCGACGACGACCGACTGCACTACAACCCGCTCGGACACCACGAAGTCGCCCGCATGGTGCTGCGGTCGCTCAACGTGCCGAACGATCTGCAGCCGATGCAGCCCGATCCCCTGCCGGGGCGCACGTGGCGCGCCGCACGCGCACACGACCTCGTGTGGGCTCGGGAGTATCTCGTGCCCTGGGTGCTGCGGCGTCTGCGGCATCAGTCATCCGGCGATCACGTCACGGCCAAGCGCCCCGAACCGCTGCCGGTCGTCACGCTCGCGCCGGAGGCGGATGCCGCCGAACCGCGCGGCGATCAGGTCTGAGTCCGCAGTTCCCACAGCGCGACGGCACTGGCCGCCGCGACGTTGAGCGAATCGACCCCACCGGCCATCGGGATCATCACGCGGGAGTCGGATGCCGCGAGGGCACGGCGCGAGAGCCCGTCGCCCTCGGAGCCGAGCATCAGCGCGACGCGGTCATGGCCCGCGGCGGCGAACGCATCCAACGGCACGGCGTCGTCGTCGAGCGCGAGCGCCGCGAGGTGGAAGCCGCGGTCGTGCAGCTCACGCTGCGCGTCGGACCACTCCGGCAGGCGCGTCCACGGCACCTGGAAGACCGTGCCCATGCTCACCCGCACGCTGCGCCGATACAGCGGGTCGGCGCACCGCGGGCTGACGAGGACGGCGTCGGCGCCCAGCCCGGCCGCCGCGCGGAAGATGGCACCGACGTTCGTGTGGTCGACGATGTCCTCGAGCACGACGACCAGCCGCGCGCCGTCGACGACCTCGCCGAGCGGTGGGAGGGGCGGTCGGTGCATGGCCGCGAGGGCGCCGCGATGCACGGCGTAGCCGGTGAGGCTCTCGGCGACCTCGGACGTGACGATGTAGAGCGGCACGCCCGGATGTTCGGCGAGCAGTGCCCGCGCAGCATCCGCCCACTTGTCCTGCACCAGGACGGACCGCGGCACGTGGCCGGCGGCGAGGGCGCGGGCGATGACCTTGGCCGACTCGGCGATGTAGAGCCCGCCCTCGGGCTCGAGCACGCGCCGCAGCGCGATGTCGGTCAGATCCCGGTAGTCCGCCAGCCGCGGGTCGTCCGCCGTCTCGATCTCGATCCCCACCCCTCCACTATCCCAGCCCCACTGACCGCGAGACTGCAACGGCAGGGCGAGACCGTGGGTGAACCCCGCAGTCTCGGCGCCCCGTTGCAGTCTCGCGGTCAAGCGAGCGACCTAGACTGCGAGGGCGGGAGGTGCGGATGACGGAGCCGGATGACATCGCGCGGGCGGTCGAGGTCCTCGCGGGGCGCCGGATCGCGGTGCTCACGGGCGCCGGCGTCTCGACCGACTCGGGCATCCCCGACTACCGCGGATCGGGCGCCCCCGTGCGCACGCCGATGACGGTCGATCGCTTCCTCGGCGACGAGGCCGACCGCCGGCGGTACTGGGTCGGCAGCCACCTGGGCTGGCGCGCCTTCGCCGCGGTGCCGCCGAACCCCGGGCACCGCGCCATCAGCCGCCTCGAGGAGCGCGCCCTGGCCACCGGCGTCGTGACGCAGAACGTCGACGGGCTGCACGTGCGCGCCGGCAGCCGCCGTGTCGTCGAGCTGCACGGCACGATGCGCCGCGTGCTGTGCACGCACTGCGGCCAGATCTTCGACCGCCGCGACCTCGCCGCCCGCGTCGAGGCCGACAACCCCTGGATCGCCCTGCCCGACGCCGTCGCCCTCGGACCCGACGGAGACGTGCTCCCCGAGAGCACCGAGGGCTTCCGGGTGCCGGCGTGCAGCGCGTGCGGCGGCATGCTCAAGCCCGACGTCGTCTTCTTCGGCGAGTTCGTCCCGCGCGAGAAGTTCCGCCACGCCGAGCAGCTCGTGCGCACGAGCGACGCCCTGCTCGTGGCCGGCTCCTCGCTCACCGTGAACAGCGGCATCCGCCTCATCGAACGCGCCCGCCGCCAGCACCTGCCGATCGTCATCGTCAACCGCGGCGAGACGCGGGCCGACCCACGCGCGACCGTCAAGATCGACGGCAGCGCGAGCAGCGTGCTCGAGGCCCTCGCCGCCGGGCTCCCCGACCGTTGAGCGCGGTTAGGCTCGAAGGGTGACGACCCTCATCCTGATGCGCCACGGCGAGACCGACTGGAATCGCGCGCGACGCATCCAGGGCAGCACCGACATCCCGCTCAACGACACCGGACGCCAGCAGGCTCGGGATGCCGCGCAGTCGGTGCGCGAGCAGCTCGACGGCTCCCCCGTCGTGGTCGTCTCGAGCGACCTCTCCCGCGCGCGGGAGACCGCCGAGATCGTGGCCGAGGGGCTCGGGGTCGAGCTGTCGCACGCGTACCCCGAGCTGCGCGAGCGCGCCTACGGCGAGGCCGAGGGCCTCGAGACGACCGAGTTCTTCGCGCGGTGGGGAGACTGGTACACCGCCGAGGTCCCGGGCGCCGAATCGCGCGAGGATCTGCGCCTGCGTGCCGTGCTCGGTCTGCGCAGAGCCGTGCGGCGGGCGCGCCGCGAGACGGCTCCCGCCTCGCCCGCCCTCGTCGTCGTCGCGCACGGCGCGCTCATCCGCGAGGTCATCATGCACGCGACGGCCGGCGAGATGCCGCCCGCGGGCGAACGCCTCGCGAACGGCGCGAGCTTCTCGTTCCTGCTCGAGCGCGAGCGGCTGAGCCTGCGCTCGTACGCCGGCTCACCGCTCGTCTGACGCGCCGACGCCTCCTGCAGGACCGACGGCGCGAACCGCGCCGCACGGGCACTCCCGTCACACCTGCTCCTGCATACGGCGCGGGAAAGCCGACCTCAGGCTCCGTCGACGCGGCGCAGCACGGCGCGCGCATGCCGCAGCACGGGCTCGTCGACCATGCGCCCCTCGAACGCGAAGACCCCGCGCTCCCCGTCCGCCGCAGCGAGCACCGCCCGCGCCCACGTCACCGAAGCGTCGTCGGCCCGGTAGGCGTCGCGGATGACGGCGACCTGGCTCGGGTGGATGCACGCCGTGGCGGTGAATCCGGATGCCGCGGCATCCGTCGCCTCGTCGGCAAGGCCGGCCACGTCGGCGATGTCGAGGTGCACGGCGTCGATCGCGCCCTTGCCCCGCGATCCCGCCGCGAGCAGTGTCCGGGCGCGCGCGTGACGGGCGATGTCGCGATAGCGGCCGTCCGCGCCGCGGCTCGAGGTTCCTCCGAGGGATGCCACGAGGTCTTCGGCACCCCACATGAGCGCGACGACGTTGTCCAGCGCCGCGATCCGGTCGGCCTGCGCGATGCCCTTCGCCGTCTCGCACAGCGCGATGATCTCGAACCGCTCGTCGAGGCGCTTGAGCCGCTTGGGCGACTCGGCCTTGGCGATCATGACGCGGCGGTAGTCGGTCTGCGACAGGGTCGCGAGGTCGGCGGCGAACTCGTCGGTCTCGGGCGGATTGACGCGCACGATGACGCGGGCAGGATCCAGCTCGGACTCGATCAGCGCACCGCGCGCCGCGGCCTTCGCCGATGGCGAGACGGCGTCCTCGAGATCGAGGATGACCGCGTCGGCCCGGTCGAAGGCCTTCGCGTAGCGCTCCGGGCGATCGGCGGGGCAGAACAGCAGCGCGGGCCCGAGATCGAACCCGGTCATGCGTGCGACTCCGCGTTCAGCCACATGAGCGCCGTGCGCGTCGCCGTGGCGACGACGACGCCGTCCTGATTGCGACCCGTGTGCGCCATCGTCACGATCCCCTGACCGGGACGCGAGCTCGACGGGCGCTTGTCGAGGATCTCGGTCTCGCTATAGAGGGTGTCCCCGTGGAAGACCGGCGCGGGGAACGTGATGTCGCCGAGCCCGAGTTGGGCCACGAGCGTGCCCTGCGTGATCTGCCCGACCGACGCGCCGACCAGGGTCGACAGCGTCCACATCGAGTTCATGAGGCGCTGCCCGAACGGCTGCGTCTCGGCGAACGCGGCATCCAGGTGCAGCGCCTGGCCGTTCATCGTGAGCGTCGTGAAGAGGATGTTGTCGGCTTCGGATGCCGTCCGTCCCGGTCGGTGCGCATATCGCGCACCGACTTCGAGCTCGTCGACGTACAGTCCGCGTTGAACGATCTCGGTCACAGCCTCACGCTACCCCGAGCGAACGGGCGATGACGAGCAGCTGCACCTCGTTCGTGCCCTCGCCGATCTCGAGGATCTTCGAATCGCGGTAGTGCCGCGCGACGGGGTACTCGTTCATGAACCCGTTGCCGCCGAAGATCTGCGTCGCATCGCGCGCGTTGTCCATCGCGGCGTCGCTCGAGGTGAGCTTCGCGATGGCCGCCTCGGTCTTGAACGGCTTGCCGGCATCGCGCAGTCGCGCCGCGTGGTGCCACGCCAGACGCGCGTTGTGCACGCGCAGCTGCATGCGCGCGATCATGAACTGGATGCTCTGACGCGTCGAGAGCACTTCGCCGAAGACCGTGCGCTTGCCGGCATAGTCGATCGCCGCTTCGAGGCATCCTTCGGCCGCACCCGTCGCGAGAGCCGCGATCGCGATGCGCCCTTCGTCGAGGATGTGCAGGAAGTTCGCGAACCCGCGGCCGCGCTCGCCGATGAGGTTCTCTTCGGGCACACGGGCGTCCTGGAAGGTCAGCGGGTGCGTGTCGGAGGCGTGCCAGCCGACCTTGTCGTACGCCGGCTCGACCGTGAAGCCCTCGGTGCCGTGCGGCACCATGATCGTCGAGATCTCCTTGCGGCCGTTCTGCTCGCCCGTGACCGCCGTGACGGTGACGAAGCGTGTGATCGGCGTGCCGGAGTTCGTGATGAACTGCTTGGCCCCGTTGATGACCCACTCGCCGCCCTCGAGCCGCGCCGTCGTGCGCGTCGCGCCGGCGTCCGACCCCGCTTCGGGCTCGGTCAGGCCGAAGCCCGCGAGCGCCGTGCCGGCGAGCAGGTCGGGCAGGAGCGTCTGCTTCTGCTCGTCGGTGCCGAAGCGGTAGATCGGCATCGCACCGAGGCTCACCCCTGCTTCGAGGGTGATCGCGATCGACTGGTCGACGCGCGCGAGCGCCTCGATCGCGAGACCGAGCGCGAAGTAGTCGCCGCCCTGTCCGCCGACCTCTTCGGAGAAGGGCAGACCGAACAGGCCCATCTCGCCCATCTGACGCACGACGTCCATCGAGAGCGTCTTCGTGCGGTCGGCCTCGTAGGCCTGCGGCGCGACGACCTCGTCGGCGAACTCGCGCACGAGGCCGGCGAGCTCGCGCTCGTCATCGGTGAGGTTGTGGTGGTCCATGGTCACTCCTTAGTCGATCTCTGAGCTCGTCGAGGGGTCGGCCGCCACGTGCGCGATGACCTGGTCACGGCGCACCTGGTCGCCCGCGGCGACATCGAGGCGCAGGATGCCGCCGTGCGGCGCCGTGACGGGATGCTCCATCTTCATCGCCTCGATCGTGACGATGCGCTGGCCCGTCTCGACGCGGTCGCCGTCGGCGGCGTGCACCGCCACGACGGCACCGGGCATGGGCGCGCGCAGCTCGGGTGCCGCGGCCGCGGCACCGCGTGCCGACGCCGCGAGACGTCGTTCGAGGGCTTCGCGGCGCGTCAGCGGCTTGAGGCGGTGCGTGACGCCGTCGGCGTGCACCCACGACCACCCTTCGCGGTCGGTCCGCAGCTGTGCGCCGGCGGGCAGCGCCCGCCCGAGCGACACGGCGCGCCATCCCCCCGCTCCCGCCGAGACGAGCGGGCCGGGATCCGGCACGGCAGCCGTGCGCACCTCGCCGTCCTCGCCCAGCACGGCGACCGTGCGCGCGGGCGCGCCATCGCCGATCCGCCAGCCGGAGCCCGTGCGCCACAGCGCTGAGGCGCGTCCCTGCTGAAGTCCCGCGAGGTGCCGGCCCTCGTCGACGGCGGCGACGGCGCTCAGCGCGGCAGCGGACGGGTCCGGCGCGGCGAAGGGCGGCAGCCGGTCGATGAGCCCGGTGTCGAGGTCGCCTGCCTGCACGGCCGGGTCGGCGAGCAGAGCGCGCAGGAACGCGATGTTGGTGTCGACGCCGAGCAGGACGGTGTCGGCCAGCGCCGCGTCGAGCCGGGCGAGCGCGTCGGCGCGGTCGACGCCGCGCACGATGACCTTCGCGATCATGGGGTCGTAGTCCGAACCCACGATCGAACCGCTCTCGACGGCGGAATCCGTGCGCACGTCGGCCGGGTCGGCAGCATCCCACAGCAGCACGTCACCCGTCGCGGGCAGGAATCCGCGCTCGGGACTCTCGGCGTACACGCGCGCTTCGATCGCGTGCCCTTCGAGGATGATGTCGTCCTGCGCGATGCCGAGCGGCAGTCCCGCCGCGATCCGCAGCTGCTGCTCGACGAGGTCGATCCCCGTCACGAGCTCGGTCACGGGGTGCTCGACCTGCAGGCGCGTGTTCATCTCGATGAAGAAGAACTCGTCGGGGCGGTCCCCCGCGACGAGGAACTCGACCGTCCCCGCACCGCGATAGTCCACGGATGCCGCGGCGGCACAGGCAGCCGCTCCCAGTCGCTCTCGGGTTCGGGCGTCGACGATCGGCGACGGCGCCTCTTCGACGACCTTCTGGTGACGACGCTGCAACGTGCACTCGCGCTCGCCCACGTGGATGACCGCACCGTGGGAATCCGCCAGCACCTGCACCTCGATGTGGCGCGGCCGCTCGATGAGCCTCTCGAGCAGCAGCGTGTCGTCGCCGAATGCCGCCAGCGCGACGCGACGGGCCGTCGCGAGGGCGTCGGCGAGCTCGTCGGCGGCGCGCACGATCTGCATCCCCTTGCCGCCGCCGCCCGCCGAGGGCTTGATCAGCAGCGGGAAGCCGGTCTCTTCGGCGGCGGCCGAGATCGCGGCATCCGTCATACCTGCCGCGCTGAATCCCGGCACCGTCGGCACGCCGTGACCGATGACGTGCTCTTTCGAGCGGATCTTGTCGCCCATGACGTCCAGGGCGCGCTCGCCGGGACCGATGAAGACGATGCCCGCGGCAGCGCAGGCGCGCGCGAAGGCGACGTTCTCGGAGAGGAACCCGTACCCCGGATGCACCGCCTGCGCGCCCGTCTCGACGGCGGCGCGGACGACCGCGTCGATGTCGAGATACGACGCGGATGCGGCGGCGGGTCCGATGCGTACGGCCTCGTCGGCCTCGCGCACGTGCGGAGCATCGGCGTCGGCGTCGCTGTAGACCGCGACCGACCGGATGCCCAGACGGCGCAGCGTGCGGATGACCCGGCGCGCGATCTCGCCGCGATTCGCGACGAGCACGACGTCGAGCCGTTCGACGAGCTCGGGGACAGCGTTCACTTCGGTGTTCATCATGATCACATCCGGAAGACGCCGAAGCGCGGTTCGGGGAGCGGCGTGCGCGACACGACGTCGAGCGCGAGCCCCAGCAGGTCACGGGTATCGGCAGGATCGACGATGCCGTCGTCCCACAGCCGGGCCGTCGCGTAATACGGACTGCCCTGGCGCTCGTACTGCTCGCGGATGGGCCCCTCGAAGTCGCTCTGCGCCTCGGCGGACCACTCCTCGCCCCGCGCCTCGATCTGATCGCGCTTGACCGTCGAGAGGACGGATGCCGCCTGGGGACCGCCCATCACCGAGATGCGGCTCGCGGGCCAGGTCCACAGGAACCTCGGCGAGTACGCCCGCCCGCACATCGAGTAGTTCCCGGCGCCGAACGATCCGCCGATCACGACCGTGAGCTTGGGCACGCGCGTCGTCGCGACGGCGGTGACCATCTTCGCGCCGTCCTTCGCGATCCCGCCGGCCTCGGCGTCACGCCCGACCATGAAGCCCGAGATGTTCTGCAGGAACAGCAGCGGGATGCCGCGCTGGTCGCACAGCTCGATGAAGTGGGCCCCCTTCTGAGCGGACTCGCTGAACAGCACGCCGTTGTTCGCGACGATGCCGACGGGGTGGCCGTGCAGGCGGGCGAACCCCGTCACGAGCGTCTCGCCGTATTCGCGCTTGAACTCGTGGAACTCGCTGCGGTCGACCATGCGCGCGATCACCTCGCGCACGTCGTACGGCTGATTGACGTCGACGGGCACGACGCCGTACAGGTCGGACGCGTCGACGGTGGGGTCTGCCGCGGGTCGCACCTCCCAGGCGGGCTCAGCGGGCGGGGGCAGCGTCGCGACGATGTCGCGCACGATCTGCAGGGCGTGCTCGTCGTCTTCGGCGAGGTGGTCGACGACGCCGGAGCGCTTCGCGTGCAGTTCGCCGCCACCGAGCTCCTCGGCCGTGACGATCTCGCCGATCGCGGCCTTCACGAGGGGCGGACCACCGAGGAAGATCGTGCCCTGGTCGCGCACGATGACCGTCTCATCGCTCATCGCCGGCACGTAGGCGCCTCCGGCGGTGCACGATCCCATGACGGCGGCGATCTGGGGAACGCCCGCGGCGGACATGCGCGCCTGGTTGAAGAAGATGCGTCCGAAGTGGTCGCGGTCGGGGAAGACTTCGTCCTGCATCGGCAGGAAGGCACCGCCGGAGTCCACGAGGTAGACGCACGGCAAGCGGTTTTCGAGGGCGATCTCCTGTGCGCGCAGGTGCTTCTTGACCGTGAGGGGATAGTAGGTGCCGCCCTTGACGGTCGCGTCGTTGCAGACCACCATGACGTGTCGTCCGTGCACGAGGCCGATGCCCGCGATGACGCCCGCCGCGGGAGCATCTCCGCCGTAGACCCCGTCTGCGGCCAGTGCGCTCACTTCGAGGAAGGGGCTGCCTTCGTCGAGCAGCCGTGCGACCCGCTCACGGGGAAGCAGCTTGCCGCGCGCGACATGGCGCTCCCGCGAGGCTTGCGGTCCCCCGAGCGCCGCGGCTGCGAGCTTGTCGCGCAGTTCCTGCGCGAGGTCCGCCTGGGCCTCGCGTGTTCGGGTGAACGCCTCGTCGGCGACGATCTCGGTCCCGAGTGTGGTCATGTCATCTCCGTCGACGTCACGATCGGATCACGCTTCGAGCGGTGGAGGATCCGAACTGGTTAGTGTTCACTAACCGAGGTACCAGGTTAGCGAGGGTTAACTGAAATGACAAGCGGTGTCACGGAGCGCGAGCGCGCGAAGGCAGACCGTCAGGCCGCGCTCCTCCACGAGGCGGCGCGGCTGTTCGCCGAGCGCGGATACAGCGGCGTGAGCCTGGAGGATCTGGGCGCCGCCGTCGGGGTCAGCGGACCCGCCGTCTATCGGCACTTCGTCAACAAGCAGGCCCTGCTCGCGGCGATCCTCGTGCGGGTCAGCGAGCGACTCCTCGCGGGCGGACGCGCCGTGCTCGCCGAGCACCGCACAGCGCGGGATCGTCTGACAGGGCTCGTGCGCTTCCACGTCGACTTCGCCCTCGCCGACGCCGACGTCATCCGCGTGCAGGACCGCGATCTCGCGAGTCTCGCCGATGACGATCGACACACCGTGCGCCGTCTGCAGCGCGAATACGTCGAGCTGTGGATCGCCGTGCTGACCGATCTGCATCCCGACCGGGACGCGAGCGACCTGCGCGTACGCGCGCACGCGTGCTTCGGTCTCATCAACTCGACGCCGCACAGCGTGCACGGCCTGCGCTCGGCGCCGGACGCGCCCGACATCCGCGGCATCCTGGAATCGATGGCGATCGCGGCGCTCAGCGCCTGACGCCGAAGGACGACGGGCCCGCCCGGTCGTCGCGGGCGGGCCCGTCGTCGTCAGCGCAGAAGCAACGCGCGTCCGGGTTCGCGCAGCACGCCCGCGACGTCGGCGAGGAACTTCGAGCCCTGCTCCCCGTCGACGAGTCGGTGATCGAACGACAGCGCGAGCGTCATGACGTCGCGCAGGGCGATCTCGCCGCGGTGCTCCCACGGCTGACGGCGCACCGCGCCGATCGCGAGGATGCCCGCCTCGCCGGGGTTGAGGATGGGGGTTCCCGCATCCACGCCGAAGACGCCGACGTTCGTGATCGAGAACGTTCCGCCCATCATCTCGGCGGGCGAGGTCTTGCCGGCACGCGCCGTCTCGGCCAGCGCCCGGATGGCGTCCGCCATCTCGGTGAGCGACAGCTCCTGGGCGTCGCGGATGTTCGGCACGACCAGGCCGCGGCCCGTCGCGGCGGCGATCCCGAGGTTGACGTAATGGTGCTGGACGATCTCGCCCGCTGCCTCATCCCACTTGGAGTTCAGTTCGGGGTGCGTGCCCAGCGCGAGGCACACGGCCTTCGCCGCGACCGTGAGCACGCCGATGCGGTGATCCTGCAGGCGACGGTCGGCCTTGAGCGAGGCGATCAGCTCGCTCGTGGCCGTGACGTCGACCGTGAGGAACGTCGTGACGTGCGGTGCCGTGAAGGCGCTCTGCACCATCGCGGCCGCCGTGTGCTTGCGTACACCGCGGATCGGGGTGCGGGTCGTGCGCTCGCCGGTCTCGCGGACCGGCGCCGGCTGCGCAGGCGCAGCGGGGGCGGCCGGGGCGGCCCCGACGCGGGCGGCGTACGCCTCCACGTCGTCGCGCGTGATGATGCCCGTCGCGCCGCCCGCCTCGACGAGAGCGAGGTCGATGCCGAGCTTCTTGGCGAGCATGCGCACCGGCGGCGTCGAGCGGGGGCGCTCGAGCGGGCGCTCGATGACCTCTTGCGAGTGCACCGCGTCGTGCGGGGCCGCTTCGAGCACGGCGGTGTCGGCCGGCTCCTTCCGGCCCCCGGCAGCGCGGGCACGCCGCTGCGGGCGACCCGACGAGCGGGGCGCCGCGCCGTAGCCGACGAGGTTCGGCTGCGCCTTCTCACCGGCATCCTCCGCTTCGGCGGGAGCGGATGCCGCCGCCTCGGGCGCCGCCTCGGGTGCGGCGTGCTCCCCCTCGAGCTGGAACGAGATGAGCACCGAGCCGACCTCGACGACATCGCCCGCGGCGGCGTGGAGGTTCTGCACGATGCCCGCGTGGGGGCTGGGGAGCTCGACGACGGCCTTCGCGGTCTCGACCTCGGCGATCGTCTGGTTGAGGGCGACCGTGTCGCCCTCGGCGACGAGCCACTGGACGAGCTCGGCCTCCGGCAGACCTTCGCCGAGGTCGGGCAGGCGGAAGTCCTGGATCACAGCTCCACTCCTGTCAGGCTGTTCGGGCGGTCGAGCACGCGGTCGACCGCGTCGAGGATCCGGTCGAGATCGGGCACGTGCTGCTTCTCGAGCTTGGCCGGCGGGTACGGGATGTCGTGGCCCGTGACGCGCGCAGGCGCGGCTTCGAGGTGGTTGAAGCAGCGCTCGGTGACGCTCGCGATGAGCTCGGCGCCGACGCCCGCTTCGCGCGCCGCTTCGTGGGTCACGACGACGCGACCGGTCTTGCGGACGGATGCCGTCACGGTGCGGTAGTCGACGGGCGAGAGCGAGCGCAGGTCGATGACCTCGATCGAGAGACCGTCGTCTTCGGCGGCCATCGCCGCGTCGAGGGCGACCGGCACCTGGGCGCCGTAGGTCAGGATCGTCACGTCGCTGCCTTCGCGCGCGACCCGGGCGAGACCCATCGGCGGCGCGTCGGCCAGGTCGGTGTCGAAATCGACCTCGCCCTTCGTGTGATAGAGCCGCTTCGGCTCGAAGTAGACGACCGGGTCGTCGCTCGCGATCGCCTGACGCAGCATGACGTGCGCGTCCTGCGGGTTCGACACCGCGACGACGCGCAGGCCCGACGTGTGCACGAAGTACGCCTCGGGCGACTCCGAGTGGTGCTCGGCGGCGCCCACGCCCCCGGCCCACGGGATGCGGATCGTGATCGGCATCTTGACGTTGCCGCGCGTGCGGTAGTGCAGCTTCGCGACCTGGCAGACGATCTGGTCGAAGGCCGGGTAGACGAACCCGTCGAACTGGATCTCGACGACGGGGCGGTAGCCGCGGAACGCCAGCCCCACGGCGGCGCCCATGATGCCGGACTCCGCGAGCGGGGTGTCGATGACGCGCTGCGCGCCGAACTCGTCGATCAGGCCGTCGGTGATGCGGAACACACCGCCGAGCTTGCCGATGTCCTCGCCCATGAGCAGGACCTTCGGGTCGTCGGCCATGGCGCGACGCAGACCTTCGTTGATCGCCTTCACCATCGTGAGCTGTGTCATCGTGCCGTCTCCTCCGTGTCGAAGCCGCCGAGGTACGCGCCGTACCATTCGCGCTGCTCTGCGAGCCCCGTGTGCGGCTCGGCGTAGACGTCGTCGAGCACCTCGATCGCGGGGCGGGTCACGGCGCCGAGCGTGGCGGCGCGCACCTCGGCTCCGAGCTGGTCCGCGTCGGCGGCGACCTCGGCCGCGAACGCGTCGTCGAACGCGCCCTCGGCGCGCAGGAGTGCTTCGATGCGCGCGATCGGGTCGCGCTGACGCCAGCGCTCGACCTCGTCCTTGTCGCGGTACCGGGTCGGGTCATCCGACGTCGTGTGCGGGCCGATCCGGTAGGTGACGGCCTCGATGAAGGCGGGACCGTTGCCCTTGCGGGCATTGTCGATCGCCCAGCGCATCGCGGCCAGGCACGCCAGCACGTCGTTGCCGTCGACCCGCATGCTGGGGATGCCGAAGCCCGGTGCACGCCCGGCGATCGGGAACTTCGCCTGCACCGTGACGGGCTCCGAGATCGCCCACTGGTTGTTCGTGCACACGAAGACGACGGGCGAGCGGAAGGATGAGGCGAAGACCATCGCCTCGTTCACGTCACCCTGGCTGGTCGCTCCGTCGCCGAAGTACGCCGCCGAGACCTGGTCGGTGCCGTCGCGCTGGATGCCCATGGCGTAGCCCACGGCGTGCAGGGCCTGCGCGCCGATGATGATCTGCGGCGTGGCGGTGTTTATGTCGTAGGGGTTGTAGGTCGAGTGCGACTCACCGCGCCACGCGAGCACGAAGTCGGCCGGCTTCGCGCCGCGCACGAGGTTGACCCCGATCTCCCGGTAGCTGGGGAAGACGAAGTCGTCGGCCCGGAATGCGCGAGCGGTGCCGACCTGCGTCGCCTCTTGACCCTGGCAGGGAGCCCACAGGCCCAGCTGCCCCTGGCGCTGCAGCGCGACGCCCTCGGTGTCCACGCGACGCACGAGCACCATGTCGCGGTAGAGCTCACGCAGCGCCGTCGCGTCGACGTCGGCGACCCAGCGCTCCAGGTCGGGATCGGAGACCCGCTCCCCGTCGGGGTTCACGAGCCGCGCGACGTCGTCGACGTCGGTCGCTCGCTCGGCGGTCGGTGTCAGGGTGTGCGTCATCGTCATCCCTCCTCGGGAGCCATCCTCGTGGGGGCTCGTCGTGGTCGTCAGCTGCTTCGCCGACAAGCCAGACCTTACGTCGACATTGCACCTAGCTCAAGCTAACGAAGAGTACTTGAGCATGTTGCGCATTCATTTGAAAATACGGCGTGCTAACGTTGCGCACTATGAGCACCCTGGACCAGGTAGACCTCGACCTGCTCGCGGCCCTGTCGACCGACCCGCGCGCGACCGTGGTCGCCTTGGCCGAGAGACTCGGCCTGTCACGCAACACCGTCCAGGCGCGCATGTCGCGTCTCGACCGCGCCGACGTGTTCCTGTCGTATGAGCGTGCTCTCTCGTCGGCCGCTCTCGGCTACCCGATCGAGGCGTTCATCAGCGTCATCGTCCGGCAGGCAGACCTGCCGCGCATCACGGAAGACCTCGCTGCGATCCCCGAGATCGTGCAGGCGCACGGACTGAGCGGTCAGATCGATCTGCTCGTGCGCGTCGCCTGTCGAGACACCCAGCATCTGTTCGATACGGACGCGCGCATCCTCGCGATCGACGGCGTCGAGCGCACCGAGACATCGCTCGTGATGGACGAGGTCATCCCGTACCGCCTGATGCCGCTCATGGAGCTGGCACGGCGGGAGAGATAGCCTTCCCGGCGCGCCCCCGCCGCCCCGTGCCCGCCGAGGCATCGAGGCGCACGAGCACGACGCCGACGAGGATGAGCGCGCCGCCCACGAACTGGACGGGCGCGGGCACCTCGGCCAGCAGGAGCCAGGCGAACCCCAGAGCGAAGAGCACTTCGGACAGCCCGACGAAGGACCCGACCCGCGATCCGATGCGCGGGATCGCCATGACACCCAGACCGTATCCGAGCGTCGTCGCGACGCACGCGACCCACAGCAGCGGCACGAACCACGGCACCTCGATGCCGGCGAGCTCGACCGAGACCGGTGGAGCGTGGAACGGCAGGACGCCGATGACCACGAGGACCCCCATGAACAGGGCGCCGGCGAGCAGTCCTCCCGCCGCGAGCGCGAGGGGCGGCAGATCGTCGCGCGACTTCTCGGCGATCAGGTAGTAGGCCATGACGCAGACGGCGGCGCAGAGGGCGAAGAGCGTGCCGACGAAGTCGAAGCTCACCCCCGAGATGTCCACGACGAGCACGAGACCCGCAACGGCCACGACCGATCCCACGATGACGAGCGTGGACGGCGCGCGCTTCGTGCGCACCCAGGCCAGCAGAACGAGCATGACGGGGGCGAGGAACTGGATGAGCAGCGCCACGGCCACCGGCATCCGCTGCATCGCCAGGAAGTAGAACAGCTGGCATCCGACGACGGCGGTCACCCCGAACCCGACCATGAGCAGACCGTGGCGACGCAGGAACGACCGCTGTCGTCGCATCGCGACGAACAGCGCGGGCGAGAGCAGCAGCCCCGCGAGGCCGATCCGGACGATGAGCGCTGCGCCGACCGACCAGCCCGCTTCGAGGAGCGGCTTGATGAACGGCCCGCTCGATGAGAAGGCGAGGGCCGAGGCGACCGCCAGGACGAGGCCCGTCGTGCTGAGTCTCGTCGGCGGGGCGATGTCGCGGATGATCGGGATGGGTGCGGTCGAGGTCATGGGCGGCATCCGGCTGTCAGGAGTGAAGGGTGATTACACTGGTGACAGTATCCGAGTCGAATGTCAGGAGTCAACATGGTCTTCATCCGTGACACGAGACAGAGTCTCGAAGCCGCCGCCGCCCTCGTGAACACGCTCCCGCTGTGCGACGGCGAGGACACCATGACCACGGTCGCCGACCTCGATTCCTACCTCGCCGATCACCCGTATTCGGGTACCGTCCGGCGCGATCGAGCGACGGTCGAGGAGATCCGCCAGGTGCGCGCCCGGGTGCGGAAGCTGTGGGAGGTCGACCGCGAAGGAGCCGTGCCGCTCATCAACGACATGCTGCGCGACGGCGAGGCCGTGCCGCGGCTGGTCATCCACGGCGAACACGACTGGCATATCCACGCGACTCCCGACGACGCCCCCATCGCGACGCGCATCATGGTCGAAGCGGCGATGGCCTTCGTCGAGGTGATCCGCAGCGACTCGTACGATCGCGTGCGGGTGTGCGAGGCCGATGACTGCGACGCGGTCTACATCGACTATTCGCGCAACGGATCGAAGCGCTACTGCGACACCGGAAACTGCGGCAACCGCATGAACGTCATCGCGTACCGGGAACGGAAGGCGCGAGAAAGCGCCTGATCGCTGCGGCCGCGGGTTCCGGGGTCTCGTAGTGGATCAGATGCCCGACATCGGGGATCTCGACGAGCTCGACGTCGGCGAACAGCGTCGCGAGGTGGCGCTGCGCCTGGATCGGGGTGATGTCATCGCGCACGGCGGCGATGAGCAGCGTCGGCACGTCGATGCGCGGTGCCGCCTCGCGGACATCGTGCGACACCGACGTCACGAACGCGTCGTGCAGCACATCGCGGTCGGCGAAGCGTGAGAAGTAGGTGTCGTGCTGATCGTGCACGAAGCGCCGCAGCGCGGCATCCTTCGTCTTGGCCATCGACACGCTCATGACCCGCACGATGAGGCCATTGCGCAGCAGCGCTTCGCCGATCGCCGCGGGCAGCTTCGCACCGGCCCAGTAGTAGAGGACGGCGAGCCGCGTCAGCACGCCCCGCGGGCCCTCGAGCGCGGGAGCGCCGATCGGATTGATCAGGATGAGGCGGGGCGTGGCCAAGCCGCCGGCGACCGCCGCCGAGGCGACGATCGAGCCGAAGGAATGCCCGAGGATCACGGCGCCGGGGGCGACCGTCTGCGCGAAGCGCGTGAGCCACTGGGCGTAGGCCTCGAGATCGTGCGTGCGGCCCGGCAGCGGAGGTGTCTCTCCGAAGCCGGGGAGATCGGGCGAGATGACGCGGATGCCGCGCAGTTGGGCGATCACCGGTTCCAGCCCGTGGTGGTCGCCGCGGAACCCGTGCACGGCGATGATCGTCGTCTCGGCGTCGTGCGGACCGTAGTCCCAGTACGCCGTCGTGCCACCGAGCACCTCGACCTCATGCCGCTCGACGGGGATCTGCTCGAGCAGGGCGGCATAGGGGTTGAACGCGGGCACCGGACGAGTCTACGAGTGCGGGCAGGACCAGGCCGCCTGTCGCACGCGGAGCGCCTCGCGCGCGATGTCGGGGGTGTCGCATACCGTGGGCGGCATGCAGCCCACGCACGCCGCGCCCGCTCCCCCGGTGCATCCGCACTGGTCCACCGCCGTGGGCGTGTTCGATCTCGAGACGACGGGCGTCGACGTCCGCACCGATCGCATCGTGACGGCCTACGTGGGACTGCTCGACGGCACGGGAGCCGTCGTGCGCGCGCGAGACTGGCTCGCCGATCCCGGGGTCGAGATCCCCGAGGGCGCCGCTGCGATCCACGGGGTCACCACCGCCCGGGCCCGCGCCGAGGGCCGCGCCGCGCGCGATGTCGTCGGCGAGGTCGTCGAAGCGCTCCGCGCGATGCTCGACGCCGGCATCCCGGTCGTCGCCTACAACGCGGCATACGACTTCTCGCTGCTCAAGCACGAGGCCGAGCGCCACGGCATCGCCGGCATCGCCACGCCGTCGCCCGTCATCGATCCGTTCGTGATCGACAAGCACTGCGACCGCTATCGCCGCGGCAAGCGCACGCTCGAGGCCGTCGCGGCGCACTACGCCGTGCCGCTCGCGAGCGCGCACGAAGCGGCATCCGACGCCGTCGCCGCGGGCCGCGTGGCACAGGCGCTCGTCACGCGCTACTCCACGCGCCTGCCCGCCACACCGCACGAGCTGCACACGAGTCAGATCTCCTGGGCGCGCGCGCAGACGGCGAGCCTCACCGAGTACTTCATCCAGATCGGGCGTCTCGACCCCGGCGACGCCCTCGACGGCGTGTGGCCCGTGCGCTGACGCGCACAGACGACGAAAGCCCCGCCGGAGCGGGGCTTTCGCACGTCGGCTGTTACTTGCCGAAGTTCTTGAAGCGCTGGTTGAACTTCTCGACGCGACCGGCCGAGTCCATGATGCGCTGCTTGCCCGTGTAGAACGGGTGCGATGCCGACGAGATCTCGACGTCGATGACGGGGTACTCGACGCCGTCGAGCTCGATCGTCTTGTCGCTCGTGACCGTCGAACGGGTGAGGAAGGTCTCGCCCGAACCGAGGTCGCGGAAAACGATGGCCCGGTATTCGGGGTGGATGTCAGTCTTCATGAAAAGTCCTTAAGGGGATGGCGTCCCTGCTGAGAACCAGGGACCAGGGTCCGTGGTGCGAGTGCACCAAGGAGCGATTCTATCAGGAAACCGACTCCGCGCGCGCCGCGTACCGGCCGTCGGCCTCGGACAGGATGATCGGCACGCCGAACGTTTCGGTGAGCGACTCTGCCGTGAGCGCTTCGGCGATCGGGCCCTGTGCGACAGCGCGTCCGTCGCGCAGCAGCAGCACGTGCGTGAAGCCGACCGGGATCTCTTCGACATGGTGGGTCACCATGATCATCGCCGGGGTCGTGGGCGCCTGCGCGTATCCGCTGAGGAGCGCGAGGAGCTCTTCCCGCGCCCCGAGGTCGAGGCTCGCGGTCGGCTCGTCCAGCAGCAGCATCTCGGGGTCGGTCATGACGGCACGCGCGATCTGCACGCGCTTCTGCTCGCCGTCGCTGAGCGTGCCGAACGTGCGATCGGCGAGGTGGTCGAGCTTCCACTCCGCGAGCACGCGCAGCGCGCGCCTCTCGTCGATGTCCTCGTAGTCTTCGCGCCAGCGCCCGAGCACCGAGAACGCCGCCGTCAGCACGACATCGACGACGGTCTCCTCCGGCGGCACACGGCGTGCCATGGCGGACGAGGCGAAGCCGATGCGCGGACGCAGCTCGAACACGTCGGTGCGACCGAGTCGCTCACCGAGGATCGTCACGACGCCGGACGTGGGGTGCAGGAGCGTGTCGGCGAGCTGCAGCACCGTCGTCTTGCCGGCGCCGTTCGGGCCGAGGATGACCCATCGTTCGTCGTCCTCCACCGTCCAGTCGAGGCGATCGACGATGTTGCGGGAGTTTCGGCGGACGATGACGTCGGAGAAATCGAGCACCTGGGGCATGACGCCCAGCCTAACGGCCCGACGCGGCGACCTCGGCGTAGAGCGCCGCCGTCTGCTCCGCGATGCGCGCCCAGCTGAAGTCCTTGCCCGCGCGCTCGCGCCCCGCTGCACCGTAACCGGCGGCGCGAGCCGGATCGCTCACGACCTCGGCCAGGACGCGCGCGAGGTCGGCGACGAACCGGTCGGGGTCGGTCGGGGTCCCGGTCCCGTCCTGCACCTGGTCGATCGGCACGAGCCGGCCCGTCACCCCGTCGACGACGACCTCGGGGATGCCGCCGGTCGCGGTGCCGACGACGGCGGCGCCGCACGCCATCGCCTCGAGGTTGACGATGCCCAGCGGTTCGTAGATCGACGGGCAGACGAACGTCGTGGCCGCCGTGAGGATCGTGCACAGCTCGTGCCGCGAGAGCATCCGATCGATCCACACGACGCCGTCGCGCGTGCGTTGGAGGCCACGCACGAGGTCCTCGACCTCGGACATGATCTGCGGTGTGTCCGGTGCGCCCGCGCACAGGATGACCTGCACGTCGGGCGGCAGCAGCTGGGCGGCGCGCAGGAAGTACGGCAGTCCCTTCTGCCGCGTGATGCGCCCGACGAACACGACCGACGGGCGGGACGCGTCGACCCCGAGCTCGGCGAGCAGGGCGGGATCATCGACGGGATGCCACCCCTCGACGTCGATGCCGTTGTAGACGACGTGCACCTTGGCGGCATCCAGCGCCGGGTAGCTGCGCAGGATGTCGTCGCGCATGCCCCCGCTCACGGCGATGACGGCGGCGGCCGACTCGTACGCCGTCTTCTCGATGTAGCTCGACACGGCGTACCCGCCGCCGAGCTGCTCGGCTTTCCAGGGGCGCAGCGGCTCGAGCGAATGCGCCGTCACGATGTGCGGGATCCCGTGCAGCAGGGACGCGAGGTGCCCGGCGAAGTTCGCATACCAGGTGTGGGAGTGCACGACGTCGGCACCGGCGACATCGCCCACGATCTCGAGGTCGGTGCCGAGTGTCCGGATCGCGGCATTGGCATCCGCCAGTTCGGCGGGCACGCCGTACGACGTCGTGCCCGCTTCGTCGCGGTCTGCCCCGAACGCGCGCACTCGCACGTCCATGCTCCGGCGCAGGGCCGCGACGAGCTCGGTCACGTGCACGCCCGCGCCACCGTAGATCTCCGGCGGGTACTCCTTGGTCACGATGTCGACGCGCATGGCACGAAACCTAGTACACGAGACGTTCCTGTGACAGTCGCTATACCTCGCCGCGCGGCGCCCCTAGGGTGGTGCCATGCCTGCAGCGCCGAAGGTCTTCGGAATCATCCTCGCGGGGGGCGAGGGCAAGCGACTCATGCCTCTCACGGCCGATCGCGCCAAACCGGCGGTGCCGTTCGCGGGCCAGTACCGGCTCATCGATTTCGCGATCTCGAACCTGATCAACTCCGGCCTGCGCCAGATCGTCGTGCTCACGCAGTACAAGTCGCACAGCCTCGACCGCCACATCTCCCAGACATGGCGCATGTCGCCGCTGCTGGACTCCTACGTCGCCTCCGTACCCGCTCAGCAGCGACTCGGGAAGCGCTGGTTCTCGGGATCGGCCGACGCGATCCTGCAGAGCCTCAACCTCATCACCGACGAGAAGCCGGACATCGTCATCGTGATCGGCGCCGACCACGTCTACCGCATGGATTTCCGGCAGATGCTCGGCGCGCACGTCGAGTCCGGCGCGCGGGCGACCGTCGCCGGCATCCGCCAGCCCATCGGGCTCGCCAACCAGTTCGGGGTGATCGACGTCGACCCGGCCGATCCCGGCCGCATCCGCGAGTTCCTCGAGAAGCCGCAGGACCCGACCGGGCTCGCCGACTCCCCCGGCGAAGTGCTCGCGTCGATGGGCAACTACATCTTCGACACCGACGCGCTCATCGAGGCCGTCGAGTCCGATGGCGAGCTGCCGACCTCGAACCACGACATGGGCGGCGACATCGTGCCGTACTTCGTCGAACGCGGCGAGGCGGGCGTGTACGACATGAATCGCAACGACGTGCCGGGCTCGACCGACCGCGACCGGTACTACTGGCGCGATGTCGGCACGATCGAGTCGTTCTTCGACGCCCACCGCGACCTGATCTCGACGCTGCCGATCTTCAACCTCTACAACATGCAGTGGCCGATCCACTCGCAGGCCGTCAACTCCCCGCCCGCCAAATTCGTGCGCGACGCGGACGGACGCATCGGCAACGCGATCGACTCGGTCGTGTCGCTGGGCTCGGTGCTCTCGGGCACGCATATCGAACGCAGCGTCGTGGGGCCCTGGACGCTCGCCGGGGGTGGATCGACGATCACCGACTCCGTGCTGTTCGACCATGTCCGCGTCGGGGCGGGCGCGCGCGTGCACCGCGCCATCCTCGACAAGAACGTCTTCCTCGACGACGGCGCGACCGTCGGCGTCGACGTCGAACGCGATCTGGCGCGCGGCTACACCGTGACCGACAGCGGCATCACGGTCGTCGGCAAGGGCATCCGCGTCGAGCGCTGACGTGTCCGGCGCGGCACTCGCGCGACGCTAGCGTGGAGGGATGCCGCTTCAGGACGCCCGTTTCCTCGTCGTTCTCGACGCCGATTCCACGCTCATCCGCAACGAGGTCATCGAGCTCATCGCCGATGAGGCGGGGCGCGGCGCCGAGGTCGCCGAGGCGACCGAGGCCGCGATGCGCGGCGAAGTCGACTTCGCGACGAGTCTGCGCTCGCGTGTCGCCACCCTCGAGGGCGTGCCTGTCGCGGCGTTCGCCCGCGTGCTCGCGCGCGTCGAGCCGACGCCGGGCGTGCACGAACTGATCGCCGCCGTGCACGAGCGCGGCGGCCGGTTCGGCGTCGTCTCGGGCGGCTTCCACGAGATCCTCGACACGGTCGCTCCGCAGCTCGGCGTCGACATCTGGCGCGCGAACCGTCTCCAGGCCGCCGAGGGCGCCCTCACGGGGCTCGTCGACGGCGAGATCGTGGATGCCGCGGGCAAAGCCACCGCACTCGGCGAATGGGCCGCCGCAGCCGGTGTCCCGCTGTCGCGCACGATCGCCGTCGGCGACGGCGCGAACGACCTGCTCATGATGGCGGCCGCGGGGCTGGGCCTGGCGTTCAACGCGAAGCCCGCCGTGCGGGAGCTCGCCGACCTCGTGATCGGTCCCGTCGACCTGCGCGAGGTCATTCCGCTGCTGCCCTGACGGATGTCCGAGGTCCGGCGTACCGTCTGTGCCATGGACATCGTGCTCATCCCGGGACTCTGGCTGGACGCATCCTCCTGGCGTGCGGTGACCCCCGCGCTCGAGCGCGCGGGGCACACGCCGCATCCGCTCACGATGCCGGGGGTCGGCGAGCCCGCGCCGGCATCGGGCGACATCGGCATCGCGGACTGGGTCGCCGCGACGGTGTCCGAGATCGACCGGATCGACGGTCCCGTCGTGCTCGTCGGCCACAGCGGCGGCGGCAACGTCGCCTACGGCGCGGCAGACGCCCGCCCCGAGCGCGTGCAGCACATCGTGTTCCTCGACACCTTCCCGCCCGGCGACGGGGGTTCCATCTGGGAGTTCCCGGCCGTCGACGGGGTCGTCCCCTTCCCCGGCTGGAGCTTCTTCGACGCCTCCGACACCGCCGACCTCGCCGACGATCTCCGCGCGGCGATCGGTGCCGGCGCGCAGACGGTTCCCGTGCGCGTGCCGACCGACCCGATCCGTCTCACGGATGAGCGGCGCCGCAGCGTGCCCGCGACGATGATCACCTCGACGGTGCCCGAGGCGCAGATCCGCGCGCACATCGCGCAGGCGCCGGCGTGGGCGGCCGAGCTCGCCGCGCTCGAGAACCTGAACATCGTGCAGATCGTGCCCGACGGTGAGCCCACGGGCCACTGGCCGCAGTTCTCACGCCCCGGTGCGGTGGCGGCGGCGATCGTCGAGGCGATCGCGCGCTGACGCGGCGGGGTCGGTGCGGGTCAGTGCCCCATGCCGAGGCCGCCGTCGACGGGGATCACGGCGCCGGAGATGTAGGCGGCGTCGTCCGACGCGAGCCACGTGACGACGCCCGCGATCTCGTCGGGGGCCCCGAAGCGGCCGGCGGGGATGTTCTTCTTGTACTCCGCCTGCGTCTCGGGCGCGAGCTGCGCCGTCATGTCGGTCTCGACGAAGCCCGGAGCGACGACGTTCGCGGTGATGCCGCGCCCGCCGAGCTCCCGCGTGAGCGACCGGGCGAACCCGACGAGGCCGCTCTTGGACGAGGAGTAGTTGATCTGCCCGGGCGAGCCGTAGAGGCCCACGACCGACGAGATGAGGATGACGCGTCCCCAGCGCGCACGCAGCATCCCCTTCGATGCGCGCTTGACGACACGGAACGCACCGCCGAGGTTCGTCGCGACGACCGAGTCGAAGTCGTCCTCGGTCATGCGCAGCAGCAGCATGTCCTTCGTGATGCCGGCGTTGGCCACGACGATCCCGACCGGACCGAGCTCCTGCTCGACCTGTGTGAAGGCGACATCGACGGATGCCGCATCCGTGACGTCGGCGCGCACCGTCAGCGTGCCCTCGGGACCCTCGCCGGAGCGCGCCGTGACGGCGACCCGGTATCCCGCGGCGACGAAGCGCTCCGCAATGGCGCGACCGATGCCGCGGTTTCCGCCGGTGACGAGCACGACGCGATCGGTGAACATGACAGCTCCCTCGGGATGACGACGAACCGCCCCAGCCTAGCGGCGCGTCGTTTGACCTATGCCGCCCGCGCTGGAACGCTGGAGGCAGCATCGACGAAAGGCGCGACCGTGAGCACCCCGGAGAACCCCTCTAACGACGACCACGACGACGCGCGTCCGACGTACGCTCCTCCGGCCTACACGCCGCCTCCCGCGTACAGCGCGCCGCCCGCCTACACTCCTCCGGCCGAAGCGCCGGCGCCGCCCGCGGCGGACGCACCCCCGCAGGCGCCCGGCGCCTACCCCGCCTACGGCGGGTACGCGCAGCCGCAGTATCCCAGCGCGCCCGCGTACGGTGCCCCGGCGGGCCCGTACGGGGCCGCTCCCGCCTATGGCTACGCCGCTGTCAAGACGAACGTCCTCGCCATCATCTCGATGATCGCGAGCATCGCCGGATTCATCTGGATCCTTCCCTTCGTCGGCTCGCTCGCCGGCGCCATCATGGGTCACATCTCGCTCAAGCAGATCGCGCGCACGGGCGAGAAGGGTCGCGGCATGGCCCTGGCCGGCGTCATCGTGGGCTGGGTCGGCCTGGCCTTCCTCGTGCTGGGTGTGCTCTTCTTCCTGGCGTTCATCCCCTTCGCCGCCACGCAGTCGTCTTTCCGCTGATCCGCCGCGGGCGAAGCGGCGTACGCTGGATGGGTGAGGAACTCGTCTGCGCGGCAGTCTGCGACTTCGCTCCCCGCGTCGCCGCACGACGACACGAGCGACCGCGCGAAGCACTACCTCATCACGATGGGCGTGCGGGTCGCGTGCTTCGTGCTGATGGTCGCGATCACCCCCTACGGCTGGTACACGTGGGTGCTCGGTGCGGCCGCGGTGTTCCTGCCCTACTTCGCGGTCGTCACGGCCAACGTGAGCAAGAGCACGAACCGCACGACGTCGGAGTCGCCCGAGCTCGCCCTGCCGTCGCAGGCGTCGCCCACCGCCGCCGGCGGTCCCACCGTCATCCGGCTGAACGAGGCCCGCGCTGTCGACGAGGGCCCGCACGACGCGACCGGGCCCGTCGAGAAGGATTCCGCATGACCGGCGCCACCGACACCACGTGCTCGCGCGCCGGGTGCCGTGCGACGGCCCGCTGGCGCATCGACTGGCGCAATCCGCGCATCCACGCCGAGGACCGCCGCAAGACGTGGGTGGCGTGCGACGACCACGTGGCGTACCTGCGCGAGTTCCTCTCGGCGCGCTCCTTCCCGCTCGACGTGGGTGAACTCGAGGTTCCGTCATGAAGAACGCCCCCGCCGCCGTCCGCTGGTCGACCTATGTGCTCGTCGCCGCCGTGTTCGCGATCGCGTGCGCGTTCCTGTCGGACTGGCAGTTCACCCGCAACGGCGACCGCTCCGCGCAGCTCGCGCTCGTCGAGCAGAACTACGACGCCGCGCCGGTCGCCTTCGCCGAGCTGATCCCCGACGGCGAGACGCTCGACGCGGGTGATGAGTGGCATCCAGTCGTGTTGACGGGCGAGTACCTCGCCGATGAGCAGCTGCTCGTGCGCAACCGCCCGCACGGCGGCACGGCGGCGTATGAGGTTCTCGTGCCGTTCCGCCTCGACGACGGGCGCGTGCTCGTCGTCGATCGCGGCTGGGTTCCGCCCGGCGCCGACCAGCCCGAGCCCGATGCCGTGCCGGCACCGCCGGCCGGCGAGGTGACGGTCATCGTCCGGCTCCGGCCGGGTGAGCCGCTCCCCGCGTCCGGCCGCACGGCCGATGCGGGTCAGGTGCCGACGATCAACCTGCCCTTCGTCGCCGAGCGGGTCGCGCCCGACATCGGCGACGCGCTCGTGCAGAGCGCCTACGGCATCATCGTGTCCGAGGATCCCGCCGTCGAGGCGATGCCCGGTTCCCTCCCGTCGCCCTCCGAGGACCCCGGCCCGTACCTGTCGTACGCGATCCAGTGGATCCTGTTCGCCGTCATGGGCTTCATCTTCATCGGATACATGATCCGCACCGAGATCATCGCCCGCCGCGAGGACGCCGAGGACGACGAGCACTCCCCGCCGAGGCCGCCGCGCCCCGCGGCATCCGCTCGTCGTCGCGACCGCGACGCCGACGCCGAGGACGCCCTCCTCGACGCCGTCCGCTGACCCCACCCCTCACCCGCGAGACTGCACGGGGCGGCCGAGACCGCGGGGTTCACCCGCAGTCTCGGCGCGCGCGTGCAGTCTCGCCGTCAACGGGCAGAGGGGATGCCGCGGGCCGGTCAGGCGAGGGAGACGAGGTCGGCGTAGTCGCGACCCCAGATGTCCTCGACGCCGTCGGGAAGGATGAGCACACGCTCGGGATTGAGCGCCTCCACGGCGCCCTCGTCGTGCGAGACGAGCACGACGGCGCCCTCGTAGTGCGCGAGCGCACCGAGGATCTCCTCGCGCGAGGCGGGGTCCAGGTTGTTCGTGGGCTCGTCGAGCAGCAGCATGTTCGCCGAGGACACCACGAGCGTCGCGAGCGACAGTCGCGTCTTCTCGCCGCCCGAGAGCACACCGGCGGGCTTGAGCACGTCGTCGCCCGTGAACAGGAACGACCCGAGCACCTTGCGCGCCTCCGTCGCCGTGATGTCCGGCGCCGCCGACATCATGTTCTCGAGCACCGACCGCGAGACGTCGAGGTTCTCGTGCTCCTGCGCGTAGTAGCCGATCTTGAGACCGTGTCCCGGTTCGAGCTGCCCCGTGTCGGGCTTGTCGACGCCGGCGAGGATCCGCAGCAGCGTCGTCTTGCCGGCGCCGTTGAGGCCGAGGATCACGACGCGCGAACCGCGGTCGATCGCGAGGTCGACGTCGGTGAAGATCTCCAGCGAACCGTACGACTTCGACAGTCCCGACGCCATGAGCGGCGTCTTGCCGCACGGTGCGGGCTTGGGGAACCGCAGCTTCGCGACGCGCTCCTCCTGCCGCACCTCGTCGAGCCCCGCGAGCATCTTCTCCGCGCGCGCGACCATCTGGTGCGCGGCAGCCGCCTTCGACGCCTTCGCCCCGAACCTGGCCGCCTGCTGCTGCAGCACGGTGGCCTTCTTCTCGACGTTGGTGCGCTCCTTCTTGCGGCGCTCCTCGTCGGCCACCCGCTGGCGCAGGTAGTTCTTCCAGTTCATGTTGTAGACGTCGATGACCTGGCGGTTGGCATCCAGGTAGAAGACGCGGTTGACCGTCTCGCCGACGAGCTCGACATCGTGCGAGATCACGATGAGCCCGCCCTTGTATCCCTTGAGGAACTCCCTCAGCCACACGACGCTGTCGGCGTCGAGGTGGTTGGTCGGCTCGTCGAGGATCATCGTCTGGGCATCCGAGAACAGGATGCGAGCGAGTTCGATGCGGCGGCGCTGACCACCCGACAGCGTCTTGAGCGGCTGATCCAGGATCCGGTCCGGCAGCGAGAGGTTGTGAGC
The DNA here is from genome assembly GCF_042271185.1 of Microbacterium sp. NPDC055910. Lineage (NCBI taxonomy): Bacteria > Bacillati > Actinomycetota > Actinomycetes > Micrococcales > Microbacteriaceae > Microbacterium > Microbacterium sp. NPDC055910. The sequence goes on along the minus strand of NZ_JBHJZS010000003.1, from coordinate 113,087 downwards.
GATGGATGCCGCTTCCGCTTCGGCGGCATACCCCCCGAGCGCCTCGAACCTCTCGGTGAGGGTGCCGTACTTGCGCATCGCGCGAGCAGCGACAGCGGGATCGTCGTCGCCCATCGCGAGCGAGGCCTCCTGCATGCCGATCGCGAGCGAGCCGAGCCCGCGCGCGTCGAGCACACGGGTCCGCGCGAGCATCTCGGGGTCACCCGACCGGGGGTCCTGCGGCAGGTAGCCCAGCTCGCCCCAGCGTTCGACCTTGCCGTCGGCGGGGATCACGTCACCCGCGAGCACCTTCGTGAGCGTCGTCTTGCCGGCGCCGTTGCGGCCCACGAGGCCGATCTTGTCTCCATCGGAGACGCGGAAGGACACGTCCGACATGAGCACGCGTGCACCCACGCGGATCTCGAGGTCGTGCACGGCGAGCACAGCGGACGTCCGTTCTTCAGGGCGGGTGGGTGGGCGGCCGAGCGGCCAGCCGCCCAGTCTACCGGGTCTTCTCGTGCGCGTGACCGAGCCGCAGCCCGGGGACGAGCGCAAGCACCGAGAGCACGGCCGCGAGGGCGAAGACAGCCGTGAATCCCCCACCCGAGGCGCTCAGCGCCGTGAACACGAGCCCCATGACGGCGATCGTCGTGGCCGACCCGACAGCGTCCGAGATCGACAGAGCCGACGAATTGAATCCCTGGTTCCGCGGCGTCGAGTACGCGAGCGTGAGAACCGTGAGCCGCGGGTACATGAGCCCCATGCCGCTGCCCGCGAGCGCCCAGCCGGCGATGAGCAATCCGGGCGGCAGGTGCGACAGCGCCGTGATGCCCGCCAGCACGATCGCGGCGAGCAGCTGGGCGGTGCCGATGAGGGTGATGCGCGCGTTGCCGATGCGGTCGCCGAATCGGCCCTGCACGTCCGCCGCGAGTGCCCAGGTGAGCGCGGCGGCGGTGAGCCCGAGCCCCGCCCATGTTGGCGAGAACCCGTACTCGTCGATCAGCAGGTACGGAATGTAGATCTCGGCGCCGAACAGCGCTCCCGCGATGAGTCCCCGCATGAGCACGACACTGGGCAGTCCGCGTCCCGCCACGAGCGTGCGCGGCGGCAGCAGCGGCCGCGCGGCGAGGGCGATGACGACAGCGGATGCCGCCACCACGACCCATGCGCCCGCGCCGAGCTCGCCGGCCAGGCTCAGGGCGAGCGCGCCGACGGCGACCGCGACGGCACACGCGAGGCGGGGGGCGATGCGGCCCGTCGCCGGCTGATCGGTGTGCAGCGGAAGCCCGTGCAGGCGCGTCACCACCATCGCGAACGCCACGACGGTGAGACCGGCGACGCCGAGGAACACCCAGCGCCAATGCAGGAGCTCGGTGACGGCGCCGGCGAGGAACGGGCCGATGAGGGACGGCACGACCCACGCGGCTGAGAACGCCGCGAACACGCGGCCGTGCAGGTCGGTCGGGTAGACACGGGCGACGGCGACATACAGGGCGACCGTCTGGCCGCCCGTGCCGAGGCCCTGCACGAGCCGCCCCGCGACGAGCAGCTCCATCGTGGGCGCGGCGCCGGCGATGATGAGCCCGATCACGAAGAGCACGACCGCCGTCGTGAGCGGTGCGAGCACTCCCCCGCGGTCGCACCATGCGCCGACGGCGACCATGCCGATGACGCTGGTTGCCAGGGTGCCCGCGAAGGCGACGGCGTACAGCGACTCACCCGCCAGGTCGGCGCTGACGACGGGCATGACCGTCGTGACGGCGAGGGACTGCATCGCGGCGAGGAAGATCAGCGCGACGGCGCCGACCGTCACCCAGACGTAACGAGCGCTCCAGACACCGGCACCGCGATGCGCGGGCGCCGTCACGTGCTCACCAGCGCGGAGACGCGCCGGATCGCTTCGCGCAGCATGTCGGGTGCGCAGCCGAAATTGATCCGCACGTGTCCTGCGCCCTGCTCGCCGAACTGAGGACCGAAGTGGAAGGCGACCTTGGCGTCGCGCAGGATGAGCCGCCCCGGGTCATCGCCCCAGCCGTACGCCGAGAGGTCGACCCACGCCAGGAAGCCCGCGTCGGGGATCCGGTAGACGGCGTCGGGCAGGTACTCATCGAGCAGTTCGGCCAGCAGTCGGCGGTTGACATCGAGCGCGGCCAGCTGCGCATCGAGCCAGGCGTCGCTTTCGACCGAGAACGCCGCGATGGCCGCGATCGCTCCGAAGTGCGCCGTGCGCCATTCGATCTCGTCGGGAAGCGCCCGCAGCACGGCGGAGTTCTCGTCGGAAGCGGTCACCATGAGGGCGCACTTCAGGCCCGCGAGGTTGAACGCCTTGCTCGCCGACACGAAGGCGTAGCCGACACGTTCGGCAGCGGGCGAGGCAGACAGGAACGGTGTGAAGACGACATCGGGCTGCGTGAGCGGAGCATGGATCTCATCGCTCAGGACGACGGCCCCGTGCCTTTCGGCGATGGCGGCGAGTTCGGCGAGGTCCGCCTTGGCGTGCACGGTCCCCGTCGGGTTGTGCGGATTGCACAGCAGCACGGTCCGCGCGCCCGCGGCGAGAGCGGACTCGATGCCTGTCAGATCCAGCTGCCACCCGGCATCCGATTCGCGCAGCGGCACGGTCTCGACGACGGCACCCGCTTCGGGGATGCAGTCGAAGAACGGCGGATACACGGGGGTCGTCACGACGACCCGGTCTCCGGGGCTGGTGACCCGTCGCAGAACTTCGACGACGCCCATCATCACGTCGCATGTCGTGCGGGCGCGGGCGGGGTCGACACTCCAGCCGAATCGACGGAGCGCAAAGGCCGCATAGGCCGCCCCGACGCCCGCGCCGGGCGCCGAGTACCCCGTGTCGCCGAGCTCGACGGCGCGCGCCAGGGCGGCCGTGATCGCGGGCGCCGGTGCGAAGTCGGTCTCGGCGACGAACAGCGGCAGGACGTCGTCGGGATACGCACGCCACTTGACGCTCGTGCGCTCTCGGAGACGTTCGACGGGAAGGGCCTGCAGGGGGGTCACGCTCACCGCGCAAGCCTACCGAAGGTCAGATGGCGAAGCCGAGCGCCCGCATCATGTCGCGGCCGTCGTCGGTGATGCGCTCCGGACCCCACGGCGGCATCCACACCCAGTTGATGCGGAAGCGATCCACGACCTCGTCGAGGGACTGCGCGGTCTGCTCTTCGAGCACGTCGGTGAGCGGGCAGCCCGCCGACGTCAGCGTCATGTGGATGATGAGGGCGTCGTTCTCGTCATCCCATGCGAGGTCGTAGATGAGTCCGAGGTCGACGACGTTGATCCCCAGTTCGGGGTCCATGACGTCCTTGAGCGCTTCGATGACCTCTTCGTACTTCTCGGGTGCGAGCGTGGCGGACATACGGCGATCCTACGCGCCGGCTTCGACGACGGCGCCGTCCGAAGGGTCGAGGAACCGGTCGTAGCCCTCGTTCTCGAGGCGGTCGGCCAGTTCGGGGCCGCCCTCTTCGACGATACGGCCGCCGATCATGACGTGGACGAAGTCGGGGTGAATGTAGCGCAGAATGCGCGTGTAGTGCGTGATCAGCAGGACACCGAGGTCGGTCTCCTCCTTCGCCCGGTTGACGCCTTCCGAAACGACCTTGAGCGCGTCGACATCGAGGCCCGAGTCGGTCTCGTCGAGCACGGCGATCTGCGGCTTCAGCAGTTCGAGCTGCAGGATCTCGTGGCGCTTCTTCTCGCCGCCCGAGAACCCCTCGTTGACGTTGCGCTGGGCGAACTTGCCGTCCATGCGCAGGTTCTTCATCGACTGCTTGACGTCCTTCGTCCAGTGGCGGATCGAGGGGGCTTCGCCTTCGATCGCCGTCTTGGCGGTGCGCAGGAAGTTCGTCACCGTCACGCCCGGGATCTCGACGGGGTACTGCATCGCGAGGAACAGGCCCGCGCGGGCACGCTCGTCGACGGACATCTCGAGCACGTCTTCGCCGTCGAGCGTGATGGAGCCGCTCACGACCTCGTACTTGGGGTGGCCGGCGATCGTGTAGGCGAGGGTCGACTTGCCCGAGCCGTTGGGGCCCATGATGGCGTGGGTCTCACCCTTGCGGATCGTGAGGGTCACACCGTTGAGGATGGGCGTGGTGCCGGCATCCGTCTGGACCGTCACATACAGGTCGCGGATCTCGAGGACAGACATTCAGACTTCCTTCTTCAAAGCGGGGTCGATGAGCACGTCGTCGCCGTCGATCTGAACGACATAGACGGGGACGGGCTCATACGCGGGGAGGTTGAGGGGCTTGCCGGTGCGCAGCGAGAAGGCCGAGCCGTGGGCCCAGCATTCGAGCGTCTCGCCGTCGACGAAGCCCTCGGACAGCGAGATGTCACCGTGCGTGCACGTGTCGCCGATCGCGTGCACCTCGCCACTGGAATCGAGCACGAGTGCGATCGGCACACCGTCGACCTCGACACGACGGGCTTCGTCCTGCACGAGGTCGCTGAGCGCGCACACGCGGGTCGCGCTCACGAAGCCGTCCCGCCCTCGAGTTCACGCTCGATGGCGGCGGACAGCTCTTCTTCGAGATCGGCGATGCCGATCTTCTGCACGATCTCGGTGAGGAATCCGATCACGACGAGGCGGCGGGCCTCGGCCTCGGGGATGCCGCGGGCCTGCAGGTAGAACAGCTGCTCGTCATCGAATCGGCCCGTCGCGCTCGCGTGACCGGCGCCCTGGATGTCGCCCGTCTCGATCTCGAGGTTCGGCACCGAATCGGCGCGCGCGCCGTCGGTCAGGATGAGGTTGCGGTTGGCCTCGTACGAGTCGGTGCCGACGGCATCCGCCCCGATGAGCACGTCGCCGACCCAGGCACTGCGAGCCGATTCGCCCTGCAGCGCGCCCTTGTAGAGCACGTCGCCGCGCGTGTGCGGACCCTTGTGGTGCAGGTACACCTGGCTCTCGAGGTGCTGACCGGCGTCGGAGTACGACAGTCCGTACAGCTCGCCCTGCGCGCCGGGGCCCGCGAGCTCCACCGAGGGGTTGACGCGTACGACGCCGCCGCCGAAGCTCACGACGAAGTGACGCAGGAAGGCGTCCTTGTCGACGCGCGCCTGGTGGGATGCCGCGTGCACGGCGTCGTCGTCCCACTGCTGCACCGTGATGACGTCGAGTCGGGCACCGTCACGCACGATGATCTCGACGTTCTGCGCGTGGTGCGCCGATCCGACGTGGCGAAACAGCACGATGGCGCGCGAGTTGGGCATCGCCTCGACGACGACATGCGCGTGCGCGAGGCCGCCCGTGCCGCGCAGGTCGACGACGATCGGCTCGTCGAGCTCGACGCCGGCGGGAATCCGCAGGAGCGGCGCGTCGGTCTCTTGGCTCCACGCGATCGCCGAGGGCAGGTCTTCGGGAGTGAACACGTCGCCGCGCGGCGACTGTCCGACCCGGAGGGTCAGCTGCTCGACGGCGGCGGGCGCGTCGACCGCGACCTCGACGACGCCGTGCGGGCCGGCCTCGTCGACGAACAGCGGCGCGAGCCGGTCGAGGGGCGCGTACTTGAACCCGACGTCGCGTGAGGTGGGGACGGAGAAATCAGCGGGGTCGAACGACCAGGGTCGTTCGGACCGCGTCTGCACCGGGACGAATGCCCCGGCCCCGTCGGAGTGCGCTCGAGAACCCGGCACCGTCGTGGGTGCCTGTGTCATGGCCGTCATCTAGCCGACCGATCCTTCCATGCCCATCTCGATGAGCTTGTTGAGTTCCATCGCATACTCCATGGGAAGCTCGCGTGCGATCGGCTCGATGAAGCCGCGCACGATCATCGCCATGGCCTCGGCCTCGGGAAGGCCGCGCGACTGGAGGTAGAACAGCTGTTCCTCGCTGACCTTGGACACCGTCGCCTCATGACCGAGCTGCACGTCGTCGACGCGGATGTCGATCGCGGGATAGGTGTCCGAGCGCGAGATGGTGTCGACCAGGAGGGCGTCGCACACGACCGAGTTCGCGGAATGGTGCGCTCCGGGCTCGACGCGGATCTCACCGCGGTAGCCCGTACGACCGCCGCCGCGGGCGATCGACTTCGAGACGATCGAGGATTGCGTGTAGGGCGCCATGTGCACCATCTTGGCGCCGGCGTCCTGGTGCTGTCCGGGACCGGCGAACGCGACCGACAGGGTCTCGCCCTTCGCGTGCTCGCCCACCAGGAAGATCGACGGGTACTTCATCGTGACCTTCGAGCCGATGTTGCCGTCGACCCACTCCATCGTCGCGCCCTCGTGCGCGACCGCACGCTTCGTGACGAGGTTGTAGACGTTGTTCGACCAGTTCTGGATCGTCGTGTAGCGCACGCGGGCGTTCTTCTTGACGATGATCTCGACCACGGCGGAGTGCAGCGAGTCGCTCTTGTAGATCGGGGCCGTGCAGCCCTCGATGTAGTGCACGTACGAGCCCTCGTCGGCGATGATGAGCGTCCGCTCGAACTGGCCCATGTTCTCGGTGTTGATCCGGAAGTAGGCCTGCAGCGGGATCTCGACGTGCACGCCCGGCGGCACGTAGACGAACGAGCCGCCCGACCAGACCGCCGTGTTCAGGGCCGCGAACTTGTTGTCTCCGGCGGGGATGACCGTGCCGAAGTACTCCTGGAAGAACTCGGGGTGCTCGCGCAGCGCCGTGTCGGTGTCCATGAAGATGACGCCCTGCTCCTCCAGATCCTCGCGGATCTGGTGGTAGACGACCTCGGACTCGTACTGCGCCGCGACGCCCGCGACCAGGCGCTGGCGCTCGGCCTCGGGGATGCCGAGCTTCTCGTACGTGTCACGGATCTCCTCGGGGAGGTCCTCCCACGACTGCGCCTGCTTCTCGGTCGAGCGCACGAAGTACTTGATGTTGTCGAAGTCGATCTCACTGAGATCAGCACCCCACGTGGGCATCGGCTTGCGGCCGAAGAGCTGATAGCCCTTGAGCCTGGTCTTCAGCATCCATTCGGGTTCGTCTTTGAGGGCCGAGATACCGCGCACGACGCTCTCGTCGATCCCTCGCTTGGCGATGGCACCCGCGGGATCCGCATCGTGCCATCCGAACTCGTAGACGCCCAGCCCATCCAGCTCCGGGCGGTCGATCAGCACATCTGACATCGTCACACTCTCCTCTGGGCCTCAACGGTTTCATCCGCCCCGGCATTCCGTTCACCTGATGTATTCGAAGGAATGGATGCCGCTGGTGGGCCCTCTCAAGTGGCGCTGTGCTTCGCGCCTAGACTGTCTCTGGATCACGGTGCCTCGGGCAGCCGCATCCGACCTCTTGATTCTACAGGGTCCGCCCGTCCCGCGGGCGAGACACCCTGCTCCGCCGCCGCACCGCAGTAGACCCGCAGGAGAACCCATGTCCGCGCAGACGCTCATCACCCCGACGCCGCGCTGGCTTCCGGACCACGTCGATCGGCGCATCCGTGTGTTCGCGTGGCTGTCGTTCCTGGCAGAGGTGCTCATCATCGGCACGGGAGGCGCCGTACGACTGACCGGCTCGGGCCTCGGCTGCCCCACGTGGCCCACCTGCACGGCGGATTCGCTCGTGCCGACGCCCGAGATGGGCATCCACGGGGTCATCGAATTCGGCAACCGCACCCTGACGGGGCTCGTCGGCATCCTCGCGCTCATCGTCGTCGTGCTCGTGTGGCGCATGCGCCGTTCACGCCGCGACCTCTTCGTGCTGGCCCTGATCGTGGTCGGCGGCGTCGTCGCGCAGGCGATCGTCGGCGGGATCACGGTCTGGACGGGGCTGAACCCCTTCATCGTCGGCTTCCACTACATCGCCTCGGTCGTGCTCGTGTGCGTCACGACGGCGTTCCTCGTGCGGATGCGGCAGGAGCCGGGGCCCCGCGTACTCGCCATGCCGCGGTGGTACGCCGTCGTCGCCCACGTCACGACTGTCGCGCTCGTCCTCACGATCGTGTTCGGCGTGCTCACGACCGGCGCCGGCCCCCACTCGGGCGACGCCGACGCGGGCCGCAGCGGGTTCAACGCCGAAGTGCTCGAGCACGTTCACGCGTGGCCGGGCTACATCCTGTTCGCGCTCACGCTCGTCCTGCTCGTGGGCTCGTGGGCGCGCCGCTCGGTCGTGCCGAGTCTCGCGCTGTGGACCGCGCTGCTGCTCGCCGCCGAGCTCGTGCAGATCGCCGTCGGTCTCTACCAGGCCCGCAACGGACTGCCCGTGCTCGCCGTCGGCGTGCACATGGTGCTCGCCGCCCTCACGGCCGCGACGATGACCGTCGTCATCCTGCACCTCAGGCTGCCCCAGGCCGCGATCGACGCCGAACGCGCGACACGCGCCCCCGAGGCCGCTCGTCCGCTCTGATCGGCCTCGCAGCACCGGCGGATCCGCGCGCGCACGCTGCGCTGCGGCGCGGTGCTCCACCCTCGCGCTACCAGAACCTGCACGCGCGCCCGGCCACCACCCTCGCGCTACCAAGACCTGCACGCGCGCCCGGCCACCACGCTCGCGCTACCGAAACCCGCCGGCCACCACCGTCGCGCTACCGAAACCCGCACGCGCGCCCGAGCACCACGCTCGCGCTACCAAGACCCGCACGCGCGCGCGAAGTTCGGGTAGCAGCTGCAGGTTTCGGTAGCGGCTGCTGAAACCCGCACGCGCGCCCGGCCACCACCCTCGCGCTACCAGAACCTGCACGCGCGCCGGGCCGACACCCTCGCGCTACCGAAACCTGCATACGCGCCCGGCCACCACCGTCGCGCTACCGAAACACGCACGCGCGCCCGAAGTTCGGGTAGCGACTGCGGGTTTCGGTAGCGCGGGCCGCAGTGGTCCTCGACCCCAGCCCGGCCGTGAGCTGTCGCCCGAGTCGAGACCACGGGCGCGCCGAGCGGGGCTCAGAACGGCAGCAGCGGGTCGACGGCGATCGCGACGAAGAGGAGCGTCAGATAGGTGATCGACGCGTGGAAGACGCGCATGGGGCGCGCCTCGGTGCCGCGCACGGCCCGGCTGTACATGCGGTGCGACTCGTAGATGAACCATCCGCCGAAGACGATCGCCGAGACCGAGTAGACGAGCCCCATGTGCGCGACGGGAATGAGCAGGAGCGAGCAGGCGACGGTCGCCCACGCGTAGAGGATCACCTGCAGGCCGACCTGCGAGCCGTTGCGCGTCGCACCCAGCATGGGCACGTCGACGTCCTCGTAGTCGACCTTGTACTTCATCGACAGCGGCCAGTAGTGCGGCGGCGTCCAGAGGAAGACGACGACGAACAGGATGATGGGGGGCCACGCGAGCGAGCCCGTCACGGCCGTCCAGCCGATCAGCACGGGGAAACAGCCGGCGATGCCGCCCCACACGATGTTCTGCTCGGTGCGGCGCTTGAGGATCATCGTGTAGATCACGACGTAGAAGAAGATCGCGCCCGCCGACAGTGCCGCGGCGACCCAGTTCGTCGTGAACAGCAGCCACGCGGTCGAGACCACGGCGAGCACCCAGGAGAAGACGAGGGCGCCGCGCGGCGACACCTCTCCCGTCACGATCGGACGGTTGACCGTGCGCGCCATGTGCGCGTCGATGTCGCGATCGAGGTACATGTTGAACGAGGCGGCTGAGCCGGCGCTCAGCGAACCGCCGATCACGGTCGCGAGCACGAGCCACAGATCGGGCAGGCCGTTCTGGGCGAGAACCATGACGGGCACGGTCGTCACGAGCAGCAGCTCGAGCACGCGCGGCTTGGTCAGCTGGACGTAAGCGCGGATCTTCCGTCCGAGCGGGCGACGGGTGGCGGATGTCGCAGTCGTCCGCAGTGTCGTCGTGTCCATTGCTCCCGCTCTTCGCCCGCCACAGAATCCCCTCAAGTCTAGGCCATCCGGCGTCTCGCGCCTCTCCCGGCGCCGCGGGCGACCCGCGGTCGATGCGTTCGCCGAGCCACCGTCGATGCGTTCGCATCGTCGTCGCGGCATGCGCCTTCGCTATGCTGAAATCACACGCGCGCCCCCGGGCCGGCTGCCCCTTCCCAGGACGCGGTCTGCTGACCGGCTTCGACGGGCGCACCCCTCTTTCTGGAAGGCGGCCGGGTGTCGGATCTGCAGTGGGACGAAATCGATCGGCGCGCGGTGGACACCGCGCGAATCCTCGCGGCGGACGCCGTCGAGAAGGTGGGCAACGGCCACCCGGGCACGGCGATGAGCCTCGCTCCGGCGGCGTACCTGCTGTATCAGCGGGTGATGCGCCACGATCCGACCGACACCGACTGGCTCGGCCGCGACCGCTTCATCCTCTCGGTCGGTCACTCCTCGCTCACGCAGTACGTGCAGCTGTACCTCGGCGGCTTCGGTCTCGAGCTCGAAGACCTCGAGAGCCTGCGCACGTGGGGTTCGAAGACCCCCGGACACCCCGAGTACGGCCACACCGACGGCGTCGAGATCACGACCGGACCGCTCGGCCAGGGCCTGGCCTCGGCCGTCGGCTTCGCGTACGCGGCCCGCTACGAGCGAGGTCTGTTCGATCCGGATGCCGCGGCGGGAACGAGCCCCTTCGACCACTTCGTCTACGTCATCGCCGGCGACGGTGACCTGCAGGAAGGCGTCACGAGCGAGGCATCCTCACTCGCGGGACACCAGCAGCTCGGCAACCTCATCGCGATCTACGACTCGAACCAGATCTCGATCGAAGACGACACCAACGTCGCCTACTCCGAGGACGTCGCCGCGCGCTACGAGGCATACGGCTGGGACGTGCGGACCGTCGATTGGAAGAAGACGGGCGACTACGTCGAAGACGTCGCCGAGCTGTATGCCGCGATCGAGGCCGCCAAGGCGGAGACCGAGCGGCCGTCGCTCATCATCCTGCGCACGATCATCGGATGGCCGTCGCCGGGCAAGCAGAACACGGGCAAGATCCACGGCTCCGCCCTCGGCGCCGACGAGCTCGCCGCGACGAAGAAGGTGCTCGGCTTCGATCCCGAGCAGTCCTTCGTCGTCGCCGACGACGTCATCGCGCACACGCGCCAGCTGGCCGACCGCGCGCGGGCGGACCGCGCCGCGTGGCAGGAATCGTTCGATGCCTGGGCTGCCGCGAACCCCAAGCGCAAGGCTCTGCTGGACCGGCTCGAGGCGGCGACTCTGCCCGACGGCATCGCCGATGTGCTCCCGAGCTTCGAAGCAGGCAAGGACGTCTCGACGCGCGCCGCATCGGGCCTGGTCCTCAATGCCCTCGCCGAGCAGCTGCCCGAGCTGTGGGGCGGATCGGCCGACCTCGCCGAGTCCAACCTCACGACGATCAAGTCGGCGAAGTCGTTCATCCCGGCCGAGTGGTCCACGAGCGAATGGTCCGGCGACCGCTACGGGCGGGTGCTGCACTTCGGCATCCGCGAGCACGCGATGGCCGCGATCGTGAACGGCATCGTGCTGCACGGACCGACCCGGGCGTACGGCGGCACGTTCCTCATCTTCAGCGACTACATGCGCCCCGCCGTGCGTCTCGCGGCGCTCATGAACGTGCCCTCGGTGTTCGTGTGGACGCACGACTCCGTCGCGCTCGGTGAGGACGGCCCGACGCATCAGCCCATCGAGCAACTCGCGACGCTGCGCGCGATCCCGAACCTCGCGATCGTGCGCCCCGCCGACGCCAACGAGACCGCAGCCGCGTGGCTCGAGATCCTGCGCCGCAACGAAGGCCCCGCCGGCATCGCGCTGACGCGCCAGAACATCCCGGTCTTCCCGCGCGGCGAAGACGGCTTCGCGTCGACCGACGCCGTGGCGAAGGGCGCGTACGTGCTCATCGACGCACCGAACGGCGAACCGGACGTCCTCCTCATCGCGACGGGGTCCGAAGTCCAGCTCGCCGTCGAGGCACGGGAGACGCTCGCCGCCGAAGGCGTGCAGGCGCGCGTCGTGTCGGTGCCGTCACTCGAATGGTTCGCCGAGCAAGACGAGGCGTACCGCGAATCGGTCCTCCCCTCTGCCGTCAAGGCGCGCGTCTCGGTCGAGGCGGGTCTGGCCCTCACGTGGCGCGACATCGTCGGCGACACGGGCCGCTCCGTGTCGATCGAGCACTTCGGCGCGTCCGCGGACTACAAGACCCTTTTCCAGAAGTTCGGCATCACCGCCGAAGCGGTCGTGCACGCGGCCCGCGAAACCCTCAAGGAGAACGCATGAGCACTCCCACTCAGCAGCTGTCCGAGGCGGGCGTGAGTATCTGGCTCGACGACCTCTCGCGCACCCGCATCACCTCAGGCAACCTCGCCGAGCTCATCGACTCCCGCAACATCACGGGCGTCACGACGAACCCGACGATCTTCCAGGGCGCCATCGGCGGCGGAGGCGACGCGTATGCGGCGCAGATCGCCGAGCTCGCGGCATCCGGAGCAGATGCGGATGCCGCGATCTTCGCGGCGACGACCGATGACGTGCGCGACGCCGCCGACATCTTCCTGCCCGTGTACGAGGCCACGAACGGCGTCGACGGTCGTGTGTCGATCGAGGTCTCCCCCGATCTCGCTCACGACACGGCAGCGACGGTGGCTCAGGCGAAGGAGCTGTACAAGCGGGTGGGTCGCGACAACGTGCTCATCAAGATCCCGGCGACCAAAGCGGGGCTGCCCGCGATCACCGAGACCATCGCGGCCGGCATCAGCGTGAACGTGACGCTCATCTTCAGCCTCGAGCGCTACGCCGAGGTCATCGATGCCTACCTCGAGGGGCTCGAGCGCGCACTCGCGGCGGACTTCTCCCTCGGTTCGATCCACTCGGTCGCGTCGTTCTTCGTCTCACGCGTGGACACCGAGGTCGACAAGCGTCTCGTGGCGATCGGCTCCGACGACGCGGAGGCGCTGAAGTCCCTCGCGGGCGTGGCCAATGCGCGCCTCGCCTACGAGCTGTACGAGCAGAAGTTCGCCGAGGCGCGGGCCCGCAAGCTCATCGAACTCGGCGCGAACGTGCAGCGCCCGCTGTGGGCGTCGACCGGTGTCAAGGACCCGTCGCTTCCCGACACGCTCTACGTGACCGAGCTCGTCGCTCCCGGCACCGTCAACACGATGCCCGAGAAGACGCTCGAGGCGACGTTCGACCACGGGGAGATCGCCGGCGACGCCATGACGGGCACCTACGAGGCCGCGCACCAGGTCTTCGCCGATCTCGCTGCCGTCGGCATCGACTTCGCCGATGTCACGCAGGTGCTCGAAGACGAAGGCGTCGACAAGTTCATCGCGTCGTGGCACGACCTGCAGCAGACCGTGACCGATGCCCTGACGAACGCGAAGGAAGACCGATGAGCTTCGACATCCACCTCAGCGGCCACGCCAAGTCCGTCGTCGAGGCCACCCTTCCCGGTCTGGCCGAGAGCCTCGTCGCCTCGGCCATCACCGCCGGCGATCCGACCCTGTGGGGCCCCGCAGCCGAAGCCGAGGCGGCTCAGCGTCTCGGCTGGGTGCAGGCGGTCAGCACTTCGCGTCCGCTCGTGCCCGAGATCGAGGCACTGCGCGCCGATCTCGTGGCGAAGGGCGTCACCCGCGTCGTGCTCGCGGGCATGGGCGGTTCCTCGCTCGCGCCCGAAGTGATCACCCAGACGGCCGGAGTGCCGCTCGTGATCCTCGACTCCACGGCACCCGGGCAGGTCCTCGCCGCGATCGACGGCGACCCCGAGGCCGGCGGACTCGACAAGACGGTGCTCGTCGTGTCGTCGAAGTCCGGTTCGACGGTGGAGACCGATTCCGCCAAGCGAGCCTTCGAGGCCGCGTTCCGCGACATCGGGGTCGACCCCGTCGAGCGGATCGTCATCGTGACCGACCCCGGATCGCCGATGGACAAGGCGGCGCGCGCCGACGGCTATCGCGTCTTCAACGCCGACCCGACGGTCGGCGGACGCTACTCGGCGCTCACGGCGTTCGGCCTCGTGCCGTCCGGACTCGCCGGTGCCGACATCTCCGGGATCCTCGACGAAGCCGAGGCGACCCTTCTCGAGGTGGCGATCGACAGTCCGGAGAATCCGGCACTCGTCCTGGCCGCTGCCATCGCGGGCGCCGACCCGCGCCGCGACAAGCTCGGCCTCGTCACCGACGGCACGCACATCGTGGGACTGCCCGACTGGATCGAGCAGCTCGTCGCCGAATCGACGGGCAAGGAAGGCACCGGCATCCTTCCCGTCGTGCTGCTCCCCGTCTCCCCCGAGGTCGAGAGAAAGCCCGCCGACATGCAGATCGTGCGCCTGGTCGACGAGGCGAAGGAGTTCCACCTCTTCGAGCACCATGACGGCGAAGTTCTCGTGAGCGGCTCGCTCGGCGCGCAGTTCATCGTGTGGGAATACGCGACGGTCATCGCGGGGCGGATGCTGGGGATCAATCCCTTCGATCAGCCCGATGTCGAATCGGCGAAGATCGCCACGCGTGGCCTGCTCGACGCCCGGCCCGAGCCGACGGCCGCGGCCTTCACCGCCGACGGCGTCGAGGTGCGCGTCTCGGACCCCGAGCTCGCGGCATCCGGAACGCTCGCCGGCGTCCTCGACGCCCTGTGGGCGCGCATCCCCGCCGACGGCTACGTCGCGGTGCAGGCTTACGTCGACCGCCTGCGACTGCCGCAGCTGCAGGGTCTGCGCGAGCTCGTGGCGGCTGATTCCGGGCGTCCGACGACGTTCGGCTGGGGTCCGCGCTTCCTGCACTCGACCGGGCAGTACCACAAGGGCGGCCCCGCGACGGGCGTGTTCCTGCAGATCCTCGAGCAGACCGACGTCGATCTCGAGATCCCGGGGCGGCCGTTCACTTTCGGGCAGCTCATCCAGGCGCAGGCGGCGGGCGACGCGAGCGTGCTCGCGGACGGGCACGGTCGTCCCGTCGTGACGCTCACCCTGACCGATCCGCAGGCCGAAGTGCTCACGCTCTTCGAAGCAGCCCAGTAGGAGCCGCTCCCACATGACCGTGGAAGTCTCGCGCGGACACAATCCGCTCCGCGACCCCGATGACCACCGCTTGAACCGCATCGCGGGGCCCAGCGCCCTCGTGATCTTCGGGGTGACCGGTGACCTGTCGCGCAAGAAGCTCATGCCCGCCGTGTACGACCTCGCCAATCGCGGGCTCCTGCCGCCCGGCTTCGCGCTCGTCGGCTTCGCCCGCCGCGACTGGGCCGACCAGGATTTCGCCGAGGTCGTCTACCAGGCGGTGCGCGAGCACGCTCGCACGGAGTTCCGTGAAGAGACGTGGCAGCAGCTCATGCAGGGCATTCGCTTCGTGCAGGGCGAGTTCGACGACCCGCAGGCCTTCCACCGCCTGCGTGAGACGGTCGATCGGCTCGACGTCGAGCGCGGCACGATGGGAAACCACGCCTTCTACCTGTCGATCCCGCCGAAGGACTTCCCCGTCGTCGCCGAGCAGCTCAAAGCATCCGGGCTCGTCGATGACACCGCCGACCAGCCGGAGCGCTGGCGACGCGTCGTCATCGAGAAGCCGTTCGGGCACGACCTCGAGTCGGCGCGCTCTCTGAACGACGCGCTGCGTGCGGCGTTCCCGACCGACTCCATCTTCCGGATCGACCACTATCTCGGCAAGGAGACGGTGCAGAACATCCTCGCGCTGCGGTTCGCGAATGAGCTGTACGAGCCCATCTGGAACCGCAACTACGTCGACCACGTGCAGATCACCATGGCCGAGGACATCGGTGTGGGCGGCCGGGCCGGCTACTACGACGGTATCGGCGCGGCACGCGACGTCATCCAGAACCACCTGCTGCAGCTGCTCGCGCTCACGGCGATGGAGGAGCCGAATTCGTTCGAGGCCCGCGATCTGCGCGCCGAGAAGGAGAAGGTGCTCGGCGCCGTGACGCTGCCGAACGACCTCGCGCGCTCGACGGCGCGCGGGCAGTACGCCGGCGGCTGGCAGGGCGGCGAGAAGGTGCTCGGCTTCCTCGAAGAGGAAGGCATGAACCCGCAGTCCACGACCGAGACCTACGCCGCCATCACGCTCGAGATCAACACGCGCCGCTGGGCGGGCGTGCCGTTCTACCTGCGCACGGGCAAGCGCTTGGGCAGGCGCGTCACCGAGATCGCCGTCGTATTCAAACGCGCTCCCGAGCTGCTCTTCCCATCGAGCCAGACATCGGGTCAGGGGCAGAACGCCCTCGTCATCCGTGTGCAGCCCGACGAGGGCGTGACGATCCGTTTCGGTTCGAAGGTGCCCGGTGCCGGAGTGCAGGTGCGCGACGTCACGATGGACTTCGGCTACGGCCACGCCTTCACCGAGGCGAGCCCCGAAGCCTACGAGCGACTGATCCTCGATGTGCTCCTGGGCGACCCGCCGCTGTTCCCCCGCCACGAAGAGGTCGAGCTCTCGTGGAAGATCCTCGATCCCATCGAGGAGTTCTGGGAACAGCAGGGCGGTCCGCTCGAGCAGTACTCGCCCGGGTCCTGGGGCCCCCCATCCGCGGACGACATGCTTGCCCGCGACGGACGAGCCTGGAGGCGCCCGTGATCGTCGATCTGCCCGACACGACCGTCAGCAAGATCTCGCGCGCTCTGGTCAACGTGCGCGAAGAGGGCGGTGTCGTCGCCCTCGGGCGCGTGCTGACCCTCATCATCCTCACGAACGAGCGCGCGATGGAAGAGGCCATCGAGGCCGCCAACGACGCCTCGCGCGAGCACCCGATGCGCGTCATCGTGCTCATGCTCGACGAGGATGCCCCCGAAGCGCGGCTCGATGCCCAGATCCGCGTCGGCGGTGACGCCGGAGCCAGCGAGGTCGTCACGCTCCACGCGCTCGGCGAGGCCGCGAGGTCGAACCAGGAGAGCCTCGTGACGGGGCTCCTGCTGCCCGACGCGCCCGTCGTGGCGTGGTGGCCCAACACGACGCCGGATTCGCCGTCGACGACCTCGATCGGGCGCATCGCGCAGCGCCGCATCACGGATGCCGCGACCAAGCCCGACCCGTCGAGCTTCGTCGCCCACCTCGGGCGCACGCACGCGCCCGGCGACACCGACCTCGCCTGGACGCGTCTGACGCACTGGCGGGAACAGCTCGCCGCCGTCCTGGACCAGCCGCCGTACCAGCCCGTCACGGCGGTCGAGGTGCGCGGCGCGGGAACGTCGCCGTCCACGGCACTGCTCGCGGCGTGGCTGCGCCTCGCTCTGGATGTGCCCGTGGACTGGCAGTACCTGCCCGAAGACGAGTGGGCCGAGGGCATCAAGTCGGTGCGACTCGTGCGGGCGGACGGTGACATCCTGCTGGAGCGGTCCAGTCCCGCCGTGGCGTGCCTGACGCAGCCCGGCCAGCCGCTGCACGACCTCGTGCTCCCCCGCCGCACACTGCGCGAATGCCTCGCGGAAGAGCTCCGCAGGCTCGGTCCGGACCTCCTGTATGGTCGAGTGATCACCGAGGGCTGGGCGCTCTTGGACACCGGTGCGATGCAGGAGACTCATGGCTGAGCTCGATGGCGAGAAGCGGGTCGTGATCGCGGCCGACCCCGAGGCACTCGCGACCGCGGTCGCGACGAGGTTGATCACACGGATCCTCAAGCGGACCGAGCGCGGCAAGACGGTGCACGTGTCGCTGACGGGTGGCTCGATGGGCGGGCGCGTGCTGTCCACGGCGGGCCGGGACGCACGCATGGCCGACATCGACTGGTCACTCGTGCACTTCTGGTGGAGCGACGAGCGCTTCGTGCCGAACGGCCACGACGACCGCAACGACGTGCAGTCCCGGCGCGCGCTGCTGGACTCGCTCGACATCCCGGCCGAGAACATCCACGCGGCCGCCGGCAGCGACGAGGGCATCGACCTCGATGCGGCGGCCGAACGCTATGCCGCCGAGCTCGCACGTTTCGGCACGCCCGACCAGCCGTGGCCATCGTTCGACGTGTGCCTGCTCGGAGTGGGCCCCGACGCGCACATCGCGTCGTTGTTCCCCGATCGCCCCGAGATCCAGGTGACCGATCGTGCGGTCCTCGACGTGCGCGACTCCCCCAAGCCTCCGCCCGAGCGCGTCACGATGACGCGGCCCGTGATCAACGCCTCACAGCGCGTCTGGCTCGTCCTCGCCGGCGCCGACAAGGCGGCGGCGCTCGGACTCGCGCTCGCCGGTGCGAGCTATGAGAGCGTGCCCGCGGGCGGCGCGAAGGGCCGCAAACGCACGGTGTTCTTCGTCGATGACGCGGCGGCGGGGCAGGTTCCCCCCGAGCTCATCGACCGCGACTACTGACCGCGGCGCTCGCGCAGCTGCGTGAGCGCGTCGTCGAGGAGCGCGTCGGCCTCTTCTTCGGTGCGACGCTCTTTCACGTACGCGAGGTGGGTCTTGTACGGCTCGGTCTTGGCGACCGCCGGCGGATTGGTCTTGTCGCGTCCGGCCGGAAGACCGGAGTGCGGCGAGTCGATCGTCTCGGGGATCTCCTCGTCGGGGATGCCCGCCGCGAAATAGCGGACGGTCTCGTTGCCGACGGCATCCCAGTAGGACACGGCGACGCGATCGGCGTGGAAGCCGTGGTCCTGCTCGCCCATGGGACCGGCACCGACGCGCGTGCCGCGGATCGCGTTTCCCCCGGAAGCCATTAGAGCAGACCCTGGAACTTGGTGACCAGGCCCAGCGCCACGATCGACAGGAACCACGCGAAGGCGAGGACGACCGTGAACCGGTTGAGGTTTCGTTCGGCGAGGCCGGACGAGCCCATCGATGAGGTCATGCCACCGCCGAACATGTCGGAGAGGCCACCGCCGCGCCCCTTGTGGAGCAGGATGAGGAGGGTCAACAGGAGGCTCGTGATGCCGAGGAGCACCTGGAGGACGAACTCGAGGATCTGCACAGTCGTTGAAGCCTTTCGCCGCGATCTCCCAGCGATCGCACAAGGGTCAAGTATACGGGCCGGGCGCACAAGTCTCGACAGGCTCGTCGGCGATGTCGGATCGTCGACGAGCCCGTCGCACGATTCAGACGCCGACGTGCTTCTGGAACCGGATGATCGCGGCGAACTCGTCGACGACGAGGCTCGCACCTCCGACGAGCGCGCCGTCCACATCGGGCTCGCGCATGAAGCTCGCGATGTTGGCGGCCTTGACCGAGCCGCCGTAGAGGACACGGGTACGGGCCGCGGCCTCGTCACCGAGCTTCGCGGCCACGACCTCGCGCAGCTTCGCGCAGACCTCTTGCGCCTGCTCGGGCGTCGCCGCCTGACCGGAGCCGATCGCCCAGACGGGCTCGTACGCGACGACGATGTCCGCCTCGGGCTTCACGCCCTCGAGCGCCACTTCGAGCTGACCGACGGGCACGGCGCTCGCGCCGAACTTCTCGAGATCCTCCGAGGTCTCGCCGACGCAGATGACGGGGGCGATGCCGTGGCGCAGGGCGGCCTGGACCTTGCCCGCCACGATCTCGTCGGTCTCGTTGTGGTACTGACGCCGTTCGGAGTGGCCGATGATGACGTACGCGTTGTCGAGCTTCGCGAGGAACGCCCCCGAGATCTCGCCCGTGTACGCCCCCGAATCGTGCGCGGACACATCCTGTGCACCGAGGGCGAACGGGATCTTGTCCGCGTCGAGGAGCGTCTGCACCGTGCGGATGTCGGTGAACGGCGGGAACAGCGCCACCTCGACCGAGCCGTCTTCGTGCTTGGCATCCTTGAGCGCCCAGTGCAGCTTCTGGACGAACGCGACCGCCTGCAGGTGGTCGAGATTCATCTTCCAGTTGCCCGCGATGAGCGGGGTGCGTGCCGTCATTGCCATCCGAGGACCTCCAGTCCGGGAAGTGTCTTGCCCTCGAGGAATTCGAGGCTCGCCCCGCCTCCCGTCGAGATGTGTCCGAACTCGTCGTCGGTGAACCCCAACTGGCGCACGGCGGCCGCGGAGTCACCGCCGCCGACGACCGACAGACCGTCGACGTCGGTGAGCGCCTTGGCGAGCGCCTTCGTGCCCGCTGCGAACGCCGGCATCTCGAAGACGCCCATGGGACCGTTCCAGAACACCGTCGCCGAATCGCGCACGACCGCCGCGAACGTCGCGGCGGTGCGCGGGCCGATGTCGAGCCCCATCCCCGAGGCGCCGAAGGCGGTGTCCTCGAGGTGGGTCGCGTCGGCGACGACATGCGCGGCCTCGGCGTCGAAGGATTGCGCCATGACGGCGTCGACGGGCAGGACGAGCTGCACGCCCCGCTCCTTCGCCGTGGCGATGTAGCCCTTGACCTTCTCGAGCAGGTCCTTCTCGAGCAGGCTCGCCCCGACGGCGTGACCCTCGGCGGCGAGGAAGGTGAACATCATCCCTCCGCCGATGAGCAGCCGGTCCACACGCGGCAGCAGATGCTCGATCACGCCGAGCTTGTCGCTCACCTTCGACCCGCCGAGGACGACGGTGTACGGGCGCTGCGGGTTCTCGGTGAGGCGATCGAGCACGCCCACTTCGGTCTCGATCAGCAGACCGGCCGCGCTGGGCAGCAGTTCGGCCAGTTCGTAGACCGAGGCCTGCTTGCGGTGCACGACGCCGAACCCGTCCGAGACGAGCGCGTCTCCGAGGATGGCCAGCTGCTCGGCGAAGGCGCCGCGCTCGGCGGCATCCTTGGATGTCTCACCGTGCTCGAAACGCAGGTTCTCGAGTACCGCGACCTCGCCGGGCTCGAGACCGGCGACGGCCTCACGGGCGGAGTCGCCGACGGTGTCGCGCGCGAAGGCGACGGGCTTGCCGAGCAGCTCGGCAAGCCGCTGCGCGACAGGTTCGAGGCTGAGCGACACGTCGTCCGGCCCCGTGGGGCGTCCGAGATGCGAGCAGACGACCACCACGGCGCCCTGATTGATGAGCGCGTTGAGAGTGGGCAGTGAAGCGCGGATGCGGCCGTCGTCGGTGATCTCGCCGTCCTTGAGGGGGACGTTCAGATCACAGCGGACGATGACGCGCTTGCCGGCGAGCGGCCCGAGCGAATCGATGGTGCGCAGGGTCATACGACGATCTTAGAGACGCTCGGCGACGTACTCGGTGAGGTCGACCAGACGGTTCGAGTAGCCCCACTCGTTGTCGTACCAGCCGACGATCTTCACCTGGTTGCCCATGACCCGGATGAGCCCGGCGTCGAAGATGCACGAGTGCGGGTCGGTGACGATGTCGCTCGAGACGATCTCGTCTTCGGTGTACTTCAGGATGCCCTTCAGGGGACCTTCGGCGGCCGCCTTGTACGCCGCCTTGATCTCGTCGACCGTGATGCCCTCGCGCGTCTCGATCGTCAGGTCTGTGGCCGAGCCCGTGGGGACCGGCACGCGCAGTGCGAAGCCGTCGAGCTTGCCCTTGAGCTCGGGAAGCACGAGCCCGATCGCCTTGGCTGCGCCCGTCGAGGTGGGGACGATGTTGAGCGCGGCAGCGCGCGCACGACGCAGATCCTTGTGCGGGCCGTCCTGCAGGTTCTGATCCGCCGTGTACGCGTGCACCGTCGTCATCAGACCGCTCTCGATGCCGAACTCGTCGTTGAAGACCTTCGCCATCGGCGCGAGGCAGTTCGTCGTGCACGACGCGTTGGAGATGATGTGCATCGTGGCGGGATCGTAATCCTGCTCGTTGACGCCCATGACGAACGTGCCGTCCTCACCCTTCGCGGGTGCCGAGATGAGCACCTTCTTCGCGCCGCCCTCGATGTGCTTGCGCGCGTCGTCGGCGTTCGTGAAGCGACCGGTGGACTCGATCACGATGTCGACGCCGAGTTCGCCCCACGGCAGGTTCGCGGGATCGCGCTCTTCGAAGACCTTGATCGTCTTGTCACCGACCGTGATCGAATCGGCACTGTAGGACACGTCGGCGTCGAGACGGCCGAGGATCGAGTCGTACTTGAGCAGGTGGGCGAGCGTCTTGTTGTCGGTGAGGTCGTTCACCGCGACGATGTCCAGGTCCGCGCCCTGCGCGAGCGCAGCGCGGAGGTAGTTGCGTCCGATGCGGCCGAAGCCGTTGATGCCGATCTTGACGGTCACGGTATCTCCCGTTTTTTCTCGTCGCGCCGGGACCCTGATCGGCGTCCCTGTCACGCGATCTCCCTTGAACGCGAAGATGGTCCCGTCAACCCGAACGACGGGGCCGCCGGGGCATCCTCGCCGACTACGACACTAGCGCAGCGCTCAGCCGGGATGAAGGCCGCGAGCCGAAGAGGAAAGACGACGCCCGGCGGCACCGCGAGGTGCACGCCGGGCGTGTGTCGCACTGCGTTCAGACGAGCAGACCGGCCGTCTTCTCGCGCGCCGTCGAGAAGCGCCTCTGCACATCGGCCCAGTTCGCGATGTTCCAGAACGCCTTGACGTAGTCGGCGCGCACGTTCTTGTAGTCGAGGTAGTACGCGTGCTCCCAGACATCGAGCAGCAGGAGCGGAACCGTGCCCGCCGCGAACTGCGACTGCTGGTCGAAGAACTGCTGGATGATGAGGTTCTGGCCGATCGAGTCCCAGAACAGCCCCGCCCATCCCGAGCCCTGCACTCCGAGCGCGGCGGCTCCGAAGTGGGCCTGGAATTTGTCGAACGACCCGAAGTGGTCATCGATCGCAGCCTCGAGGTCGCCCGTGGGCTTGTCCCCGCCCTCGGGCGACAGGTTGGTCCAGAAGATCGAGTGGTTCGTGTGTCCGCCGAGGTTGAACGCGAGGTCCTTCTCGAGCTTGTTCACGTTCGCGAAGTCGCCCTTGTCGCGCGCTTCGGCGAGCTGCTCGAGAGCCGTGTTCGCTCCGGTCACATAGGCCTGATGGTGCTTGTCGTGGTGCAGCTGCATGATCGTCGCACTGATGTGCGGCTCGAGCGCTGCGTAGTCGTACGGGAGGTCGGGAAGCGTGTAGGTCGCCATGTTCTCTTCTTCCTGTCGGCGCCGCGAACGGGAAGGAGGTTCTGCGGCGAGGGTGACGAGTTCATCCTACTGAGCCGCGCGGCACCCGGCAGGGGCTTGCGGCACGCTCCGCAATGGTGAAGCGAACGGACGTCAGTCCTCGACGCCGGCAGGGACGGCCGACTCGGTGCCGGGGATCTGGTCCTGCTCGGCCTTCTTGTCGGCCATCGCGAGCAGGCGGCGGATGCGCCCGGCGACGGCGTCTTTCGTAAGCGGCGGCTCGGCGTGGTGGCCGAGTTCGTCGAGACTGGCATCCCGGTGCGCGAGGCGCAGTTCGCCCGCCTGCCGCAGATGATCGGGCACCTCATCGCCGAGGATCTCGAGCGCTCGCTCCACCCGCGCGCACGCGGCGACCGCCGCCTGCGCCGAGCGTCGGAGATTCGCGTCGTCGAAGTTGACGAGGCGGTTCACCCCCGCACGCACCTCGCGGCGCTGTCGCATCCGGTCCCAGTCTGCGGCGGCGCGCACGGCGCCCATCTCGGCCAGCGCGAGACGAATGGCCTCGCCTTCCCGGACGACCACTCGCGGCACGCCGCGGACTTCGCGCGCCTTCGCGGGAATGCCGAGCCGGTGCGCCGCTCCGACGAGCGCCATGGCCGCTTCGGGCGCGGGACAGGTGATCTCCAGCGCCGCGGAGCGGCCCGGATCACTCAGCGAGCCGGTCGCGAGGAAGGCCCCCCGCCAGATCGCGGCGAGGTCAGGACGCGCGCCCGTCGTGAGCTTGTTCGGCAGGCCGCGCACCGGCCGGCGCCGCTGGTCGAGCAGCCCCGTCTGGCGAGCGAGGGTCTCACCGCCCTCGATGACGCGCACGGCGAAGTTGTTGTCCGAGCGTCCGCCCGAACCCTGCACGTGCACGAGCTCGGGGCGCACGCCGTAGATCTCCATCAGCTCGCGCGCGACGCGGCGGGCGAGCCGATCGGAGTCGAGCTCCGCTTCGACCGCCACGCGATTCGCGATCGAGTGGAGCCCCCCGGAGAACCGCAGGAGCGACGTGAGCTCGGCGACCCGGGCCGACGGGCGCGGATCCCGCACGGTGATCAGTTCGGCCTTCACGTCGGCGGTCAGCGACACGTCTCTCCTCACAGCTGGGAACGGGGACGATCGTCCAGCTTACTCCCGCGCGGCATCCTCTGCCGCCGTTCACTCTCGGCCGAGGTCGCGGTGCTTGATGCGCACCGCGACGCCGGACACCTTCGACAGGCGCTGCGCGAGCTCGCGCGACATCACGACCGAGCGGTGCTTGCCTCCGGTGCATCCGATCGCGACGACGGAATGCCGCTTGTTCTCGCGCTGATATCCCTCGAGTACGGGCACGAGGGCCTCGGCGTACGCATCGATGAACGGTTCGGCGCCCGTCTGGCGGAGCACGTAATCGCGCACCTGCGCGTCCTCGCCCGTCAGCGCGCGCAGGCCGTCATCCCAGAACGGGTTCGGCAGGAATCGCATGTCCGCCACGATGTCGGCGTCGGGCGGGAGGCCGTACTTGAATCCGAAGCTCATGATCGTGAGCGTGTGGCGTGCGGCGCCCTCTTCCGAGAAGAGATCGACGATGCGGGTCGACAGCTGGTGGACGTTGAGCAGCGACGTGTCGACGATGATGTCCGCACGCTCGCGCACTGCCGCGAGACGTTCGCGCTCCTGCCGGATGCCGTCGATGATGGTGCCGTCCCCCTGCAGCGGATGCGGGCGACGCACGGCCTCGAAACGCCGCACGAGCACATCATCGGAAGCGTCGAGGAAGATCGAGCGGACGGGCCGGCGCTCACGCAGCGTCCGCATCACCTCGGGCAGCTCGACGAAGAGGTCGCGCCCACGCGCGTCGACGACGACGGCCACCTTCGGCAGCGCCTCACCCGCGATCTCGGTCAGATCCAGCAGCGGTTTGAACATCTGCGGCGGCAGGTTGTCGACGACGTACCAGTCGAGGTCTTCCAGCGCATTCGCGGCCGTCGACCGGCCGGCTCCGGACATGCCCGTCACGATCAGCACTTCACCGGCGTCCCGCCGGGAATCGTCGCTCATGCAGTCCCCCGTCTCGGAGTTCACCCTATCGAGTCGCGAGGTGGGCGTGGATCGTCGTGGCGAGCTTCGGGCCGATGCCGGGCAGTTGCGAGATCTCGTCGGGATTCGCCGTCTTCAACGCCGCGACCGACCCGAAATGGCGCAGGAGAGCCTTGATCCTCGCCTCACCGAGCCCGGGCACCTCGGCCAGGACGCTCTGGATATCGCGACGACGGCGCTTGCGCTGGTGCGAGATGGCGAAGCGGTGCGCTTCGTCACGCAGCCGCTGCAGCAGGTAGAGCGCCTCGCTCGTGCGCGGCAGGATGACCGGGTAGTCCTCGCCCGGCAGCCACACCTCTTCGAGCCGCTTGGCGATGCCGCACAGCGCGATCTCCTCGTGCCCCGCGTCGCGCAGCGCGCGAGCGGCCGCCTCGACCTGCGGCTTGCCGCCGTCGACGACGAGCAGCTGCGGACGGTACGCGAACCGCGGTCGTCTGCGCGGCTCGGTCGCAGAATCCACAACCGCGTCCCCGGAATCGACGCCCCCGTCCCCCGAGCCCACGACCCCGCCCCCCGAGCCCGCAACCCCGGCCCCTGAGCTTGCCGAAGGGTCGGGCCGGTCGAGATATGCCAGCCGCCGCGTCAGCACCTGGTACAACGAATCGGTGTCGTCCGTCGTCTCGGCCACGCCGAACGACCGGTACTGGTCCTTGCGCGGCAGCCCGTCCTCGAACACCACCATCGACGCCACGACGTTCGTGCCGCCCAGGTGCGAGACGTCGAAGCACTCGATGCGCAGGGGCGCTTCGGCCAGGCCCAGTGCCTCCTGCAGGTCGGTGAGCGCCTGTGTGCGTGCCACGTAGTCGCTCGTGCGACGCGTCTTGTGCAGCATGAGCGCCTGCTGCGCGTTGAGCGTCGCCGTCTTCATCAGCTCGGCTTTGCGCCCGCGCCGGGCCACCTGGATCGATACGTTCCTGCCGCGCCGCGCGCGCAGCCAGGTCTCGAGCTCCGTCGCGTCGTCGGGGAGCGCCGGCACGAGCACCTGACGCGGGATGTCCGCCTCGCCCGCGTCGCCGTAGGCTCGCTGCACGATCTGGTCGACGAGGTCGCCGCCCGAGATGTCGAGCTCCTTCTCGACGGTCGTCGCACGCACACCACGGACGCGGCCGCCGCGGATGACGAAGTGCTGCACGGCTGCGGCGAGCTCGTCTTCGGCGATGCCGAACAGGTCGGCATCGGTGTCTTCGGAGAGCACCAGCGCGCTCTTGTTGAGCACCGCGTCGATCGCCTGAAGACGGTCACGGTAGACGGCGGCCGCCTCGTAGTCCATCGCGGCGGCCGCTTCTCGCATGCGGGCGGTCAGGTCGCGCGCGAACCTCTGGTCGCCGCCGGCCATGAAGGCGACGAAGTCGTCGACGACCGCGCGGTGCTCGTCGATCGTGACGCGCATCGAGCACGGACCGCCGCAACGGCCGATCTGCCCCGGAAAGCACGGGCGGCCCGTCGCCATCGCCTTCTTGTAGGACGCGTCGCTGCACGTGCGGATGGGGAAGACCTTGATGAGCTGATCGATCGTGTCGTGAACGGCCCAGACCTTCGGATACGGGCCGAAGTACTTCGCCCCCGAGATGCGCCGGTTGCGCGTCACGATGACGCGCGGTGCCTCGTCGGCGAGGGTGACGGCCATGAACGGGTAGGACTTGTCGTCGCGGTAGCGCACGTTGAAGGGCGGATCGAACTCCTTGATCCACTGGTATTCGAGCTGCAGCGAGTCGACGTCGGTTGCGACGACGGTCCATTCGACGGATGCCGCAGTCGTGACCATCCGTCGCGTGCGCTCGTGCAACGTGTGCAACGGTGCGAAATAGTTCGACAGCCGCGCGCGGAGGTTCTTCGCCTTTCCGACATACAGCACGCGCCCGTCCCGATCGCGGAAGCGATACACGCCCGGGTTCGTGGGGATCTCCCCCGGCTTCGGCTTGTAGGCGACGGTGGGGGCGGAACGGGCCACGTCAGCCCGCCTTGCGCTGGATACCCGGTCCTTGGCCTTCCAGCACTTCGGCGAGGAAGGTGCCGGTGTGGCTGCCCTCGACGCGCGCGACCCGCTCGGGGGTGCCCGTCGCGATGACCTCGCCGCCGCCGGCACCGCCCTCGGGGCCGAGATCGATGACCCAGTCCGACGACTTGATGACGTCGAGGTTGTGCTCGATCACGATGACCGTGTTGCCCTTGTCGACCAGGCCGCCCAGCACTTCGAGCAGTCGGGCCACGTCTTCGAAGTGCAGACCCGTCGTTGGCTCGTCGAGCACGTAGATCGAGCGGCCGTTCGAGCGGCGCTGCAGCTCGGTGGCGAGCTTGACGCGCTGCGCCTCGCCGCCGGACAGCGTCGTGGCGGACTGCCCGAGTCGCACGTACCCGAGGCCGACGTCGACGAGCGTCTTGAGGTAGCGGTGGATGGCCTGGATCGGCTCGAAGAACTCGGCTGCCTCGGCGATCGGCATCTCGAGCACTTCGGCGATGTTCTTGCCCTTGTAGTGCACCGACAGCGTGTCGCGGTTGTACCGCTTGCCGTGGCACACCTCGCAGTCGACGTAGACGTCAGGCAGGAAGTTCATCTCGATCTTGATCGTGCCGTCGCCCGAGCACGCCTCGCAGCGGCCGCCCTTGACGTTGAAGCTGAACCGGCCCGGCTGGTAGCCGCGCGCTTTGGCCTCGGGCGTGTCGCTGAACAGCGAGCGGATGCGGTCGAACACGCCCGTGTAGGTCGCGGGGTTGGATCGCGGTGTGCGGCCGATCGGCGCCTGGTCGACGTGCACGACCTTGTCGAGGTTGTCGAGCCCCGTCACTCGCGTGTGCTTGCCCGCGACGCGGCGTGCGCCGTTGAGACGGCTCGCGAGGACTTCGTAGAGGATGCCGTTGACCAGCGTCGACTTGCCCGACCCGCTGACGCCCGTGACGGCGGTCAGCACGCCGAGCGGGAAGTCGACCGTGATGTTCTTGAGGTTGTTCTCCCGCGCGCCCACGACCGTGATCTGACGCTTCTTGTCGATCTTGCGCCGTTTCGCCGGCGTCGGGATCTCGCGGCGCCCCGCGAGGTAGTCGCCCGTGATCGACGCCGGGTCGTCGAGGAGTGACGCGAGCGGACCCGAGTGCACCACTTCACCGCCGTCGACACCGGCACGCGGGCCGATGTCGACGATCCAGTCGGCCGCGTGGATCGTCTCCTCATCGTGCTCGACGACGATGAGCGTGTTGCCCAGGTCGCGCAGGGTGAGCAGCGTCTCGATCAGACGGCGGTTGTCGCGTTGGTGCAGGCCGATCGAGGGCTCGTCGAGCACGTACAGCACGCCGGTCAGCCCCGAGCCGATCTGCGTCGCCAGACGGATGCGCTGCGCTTCGCCGCCCGACAGCGAGCCGGCCGCCCGGCCGAGACTCAGATAGTTCAGCCCCACCTGGAGGAGGAAATCGAGGCGCGCGCGGATCTCGCGCAGCACCGCCGCGGCGATCTGCGCTTCGCGCTCGGTCAGTTCGAGCGTCGCGAAGAACTCCTGCGATTCGGCGAGACTCAGCCGCGACGCGTCGGCGATGGAATGCCCGTGCACGAGCACGGCGAGGACTTCGGGCTTGAGTCGGTCGCCGTCGCAGACGGGACACGGCACTTCGCGCAGGTACTCGGACCACCGCTGCCGCTGCGTGTCGGACTCGGCCTGCAGGTACTGCCGCTCGATGTACGGGACGACACCCTCGAACCCCGACGTGTAGCGCATCTCGCGCCCGTAGCGGTTTCGCCACTTGACCGAGACCTTGTAATCCTCACCGCGCAGCACGGCTTCGCGCACCGATTCGGGCAGGTCCTTCCACGGCGTCTCGAGCGAGAACTCGAGGTCGCGTGCGAGGCCTTCGAGCAGCCGCTCGTAGTACTGATAGAGCCCCTTGCCCTGCGTCGTCCACGGCACCAGGACGCCCTCGCTGATCGAGAGCTCCTCATCGCCGAGCATGAGCTCGACATCGACCGACATGCGGGTGCCCAGACCCGAGCACGCGGGACACGCGCCGAACGGCGCGTTGAACGAGAAGGTGCGCGGCTCGATCTCGGTCAGCTGCAACGCGTGACCGTTCGGGCACGCGAGCTTCTCTGAGAAGGACTGCCACGCGTCGTCGCCCTCTTCGTCGACGAAGTTGACCTGCACGATGCCGCCGGCAAGGCCCAGTGCCGTCTCGACCGAATCGGTGACGCGACTGAGGGTGTTCGGGCCGGCGACGAGCCGGTCGACGACGACGGCGATGTCGTGCTTGTAGCTTTTCTTGAGCTTCGGCGGCTCGGCGAGCTGGATGAGTTCGCCGTCGACGATCGCCCGGGCGTATCCCTTCGCACCGAGCTCGGCGAAGAGATCGACGAATTCGCCCTTCTTCTGGGAGACGACCGGGGCGACGACCTGGTAGCGCGTGCGCTCGGGCAGCTCCATGAGCTGGTCGGCGATCTGCTGCACCGTCTGGCGCTGGATCCGCTCGCCGCACTCGGGACAGTGCGGCACGCCGATGCGCGCCCACAGCAGGCGCATGTAGTCGTGGATCTCGGTGATCGTGCCGACCGTCGAGCGCGGGTTGCGGTTGGTCGACTTCTGGTCGATCGACACGGCGGGGCTGAGCCCCTCGATGAAATCGACGTCGGGGCGGTCGACCTGACCGAGGAACTGACGCGCATAGGCGCTCAGCGACTCGACGTAGCGGCGCTGGCCCTCGGCGAAGATCGTGTCGAACGCGAGACTCGACTTGCCCGACCCCGAGAGCCCCGTGAACACCACGAGCGAATCGCGCGGGATGTCGAGATCGACGTTCTTGAGATTGTGCACGCGAGCGCCGCGCACGCTGAGCGTGCCACTCCCGTGCCCGGATGCGGGGAACGGGCGCGTGACGGCGTGGCTCTGACCGGAGCCTCCGGGCGTGTGATCAGGCGTGGTGACGGGGACGATGGGCACCCGACAAGTTTAGGTGCGGCCTCGGACACGGGATCGAAAGCGTGTTCGCCTCGCGCGAATCTGCGCGGACGACGAGCGGATGCCGCGGGTCCGACCCGCGGCATCCGTTCGTTCAGCCGCCGCTGATCACCACACGAGGACGGGGAAGCGGAAGCTCTTCGATCCGTCGTGCGCGTCGCTGCCGGCGTACGTCGCCGAGAGCAGGTGCAGACCGCGGCTCAGCGTCGGCAGCGTCACCGAGACGACGCCGCGGTCCTTCGCCGTGAGGGTCGCCGTCGCGATGCGACGGTTGCCGTCGAAGATCGCGACCTCGCCCGTCGGGGTGCCTTTCGCGGCGATGACGGCGACGTTGTACTGGATCTTCGTGCCGTGCTTGGCGAGGATCTTGCTCGGCACGCCGAGTGTGATCGTCGCGCTCTTGGCGACCGGCTCGGCGATCGTGATCGGCACCTCGATCGCCGTTCCTGCCAGCGTCGTGATCGTCAGCGCTACGGCGCCGCTCACCCCGGTCGGCACCGTGACCGACAGGTTCGCGGTTCCCGTGACATCGAGCACCTCGTTGCCCACCGTGGAATCCACGGGCGCCGTGCCGACGACCGTGCCGTCGATCGCCACCGACACCGTGTCGGCCTTCGGCTCGGTGGTCGAGAAGTCGAGCGACGAGAGCGAGATGTCGATCGTCGAGCCGGCGGTGTACCCGCCTGCCGGCGGTGCCGACAGCACGAGCCCGATCGAACGCTGCGCGTAGTCGGGCGACGCCGTGCCGACGAAGGCCATGTAGTCGACCATCGCCGCGAGGTCGGCCTGTCCCGTGTCGGCCTTCGCCGTTCCCTGCGTGAACGCGGCGAAGTTGTCCCCACCTGCGGCGAGGAACGAGTTCGCCACGACGCGGTACTCCCCCGCCGGATCGATCGGCGCGCCGTCGAACTGGGCGTTCGCCACGCGGCTGCCGGCCGCTGCCGTCGAGTCGAACGTGTAGGTGAGTCCCTTCGAGACGCCGAGCTTGAGGAACGGTCGAGTCGCTCCCGCCGGCTGCCACTGCTGTTCGAGCAGTGTCGTGAGCTGCGCGCCCGTCAGCGTGAGCGCGACGAGCGTGTTGGCGAAGGGCTGGACGCTCGCGGCCTCGCGGTATGTGAGCACACCGTCCGGCGCATACGTCATGTCGGTGCGCAGACCCCCGGGATTCATGAACGCGATCTGCGCGGTCGGGTCCGTGCGCTGCACGGCCCACAGCTGCGCGTCGGCGACGAAGTTGCCGAGCGTCGATTCAGCGCCCCGGTTCTCGGTCGTGCCGTTGGCGAGCTTGGCGCGGTTGATGTCCGCCGACAGCGTGCCGAGCGGCGCCGCTCCGAGCGGACCCGCGTCGATGACCGCCTGATCGACGATGGCCTGGACGGTCGGGTCGGGCGCGTAGGCGGCGACGCCGCCCTCGAGGTACATGGAATATACGGTGTTGTCCATCGACTGCACCGTCTTGCTGTCGGGGTCGATCGTGATCACCATGTTGCTGAACTTCTCGCCGTACTGTCCCGACGAGATGACGGGACGAAGCCCCGCGTCGCCCGCGTAAGGCACCTGATGCGAGTACGCCAGGTGAGTGTGTCCGGAGACGATCGCGTTGACCTCGGAGTTCACGCCGTTGACGATCGCGCCGAAATTCGTCGTCGGGTCTGTCGCCGTCTCGTACGACGTGTCCTCGGCCCCTTCGTGCACGAGCAGCACGATGACGTCGGCCTCGCCGTTCGACGGGTCACCGTCGCTGAGGTCGTCGGCGACGGCGTTGACGCTCGACACGATCGGCAGCACGTCGAGCGTCGCGATGCCCGCGGGATTGACCAGCGACGGCAGGTCTTCGGTCACGGCTCCGATGAAGCCGACCGACACCCCGTCGACCGCGCGCACCCAGTACGGCGCGAGCGCGAGGTCGTCGGTCTCGGTGTCCCAGACGTTCGCGCTGATGTACTCCCAATCCGCCGCACTCTGCACACGGTCGCGCAAGTCGGCCCAGCCGCCGTCGAACTCGTGGTTGCCGGCCGCGCTGACATCCAGGCCCGCCGCGTTGAGCGCCTGGATCGTCGGCAGATCCTGCTGGATGAACGACTCGAACGTCGATGCGCCGATGAGGTCGCCGGCCGCCGCGAAGATCGTGTTGTCGTTCGCCTCGCGAAACGACGTGACCGCCGTCGCGAGCGCGGCGGCGCCGCCGGCGGGCGCGGATGCCGCGATGCGCCCGTGGAAGTCGTTCATCGTCACGAGATTGACCGTGACGGGGTCGGCGGCCTGGGCCGGAACGGCGACGAAGGCTCCTGCTCCGAGTACCGCGGCGGTGAGCGCCGCTCCGACGGCGAGGCGTCGACGTGACGCGGCGCGGCCGGGTTGTGACCTGTTTCGCATGTGACTGCTTCCTCTGAATGGAATCGGGCAGACACGTCCGCGCGTGATCACCACGACGTGACGCGCCGATGCCGAGCCTAGGACTCCGCGCCGCCGCGCAACAGAGAAATGAGAGGGTGCTCACACACCGGTGCCGTGCAAACGGCGGCGGTTCTGTGCGATGCGTGCATCCGAGCGGTCAGGCGTGCCCCGCGCGCTCCATGGCGCGCAGGTCGCGCTTGAGATCCTGCACTTCGTCGCGCAGGCGCGCCGCGAGCTCGAACTTGAGCTCTTCGGCCGCGACGAGCATCTGCGAGCTGAGGTCGGCGATCGTCGCCTCGAGCTGCTCGGCGCCCTCGGCCGCGATCCCCTCGCGCGCGCCCTTCGAACTCAGCGACCGCGGCGTCGGCGCTTTGCCCTTGCCCGACGCGAGGCGCGACGAATCCCGGCGCGACAGCATTCGATCGGTGTCGGATGCCTCGCGGGCGAGCGCGTCGGTGATGTCGGCGATGCGCTTGCGCAGCGGCTGCGGATCGATTCCGTGCTCTTTGTTGTAGGCGAGCTGCTTGTCGCGACGCCGATCGGTCTCTTCGATCGCGTTGCGCATGGAGTCGGTCACCCGGTCGGCGTACATGTGCACTTCGCCCGAGACGTTGCGCGCCGCACGGCCGATCGTCTGGATGAGCGACGTGCCGCTGCGCAGGAACCCCTCTTTGTCGGCGTCGAGGATCGCCACGAGCGATACTTCGGGCAGGTCGAGACCCTCGCGCAGCAGGTTGATGCCGACGAGCACGTCGTAGACGCCCGCGCGCAGCTCGCTCAGCAGCTCGACCCGGCGCAGCGTGTCGACGTCGGAGTGCAGGTAGCGCACGCGCACGCCGTGCTCACCGAGGAAGTCGGTGAGCTCTTCGGCCATCTTCTTCGTGAGGGTCGTCACGAGCACGCGCTCGTCACGTTCGGCACGCAGCCGGATCTCCTCGAGGAGGTCGTCGATCTGGCCCTTCGACGGCTTCACGATGATCTGGGGGTCGACGAGACCCGTGGGGCGGATGATCTGCTCGACGACGCCGTCGGCGATGCCCATCTCGTAGCGCCCGGGGGTCGCGGAGAGATAGACGGTCTGGCCCACGCGGTTCTTGAACTCGTCCCAGCGCAGCGGTCGGTTGTCCATCGCGCTGGGCAGGCGGAAGCCGTGCTCGACGAGAGTGCGCTTGCGCGACGCGTCGCCCTCGTACATGGCGCCGATCTGGGGCACCGTCACGTGCGATTCGTCGATGACCATCAGGAAGTCGTCGGGAAAGAAGTCCAGCAGCGTGTGCGGCGGCTCGCCCGGCCCGCGACCGTCGAGGTGACGGGAGTAGTTCTCGATACCCGAGCAGAAGCCCAGCTGCTGCAGCATCTCGAGATCGAACGTCGTGCGCATGCGCAGGCGCTGCGCCTCGAGCAGCTTGTTCTGCGACTCGAGCTCTTTCAGCCGCTCTTCGAGCTCGTGCTCGATCGTGCCGATCGCGCGATGCACCGTGTCGGTGCCCGCCGCGTAGTGCGTCGCGGGGAAGATCGGCACCGAATCGAGCTTCTGCACGACATCGCCCGTGAGGGGATGCAACATGAACAGACCCTCGATCTCATCGCCGAACATCTCGATGCGCACGGCGTACTCCTCGTACACCGGAATGATCTCGATCGTGTCGCCGCGCACGCGGAAGTTTCCGCGCGAGAAGTCGACGTCGTTGCGGTTGTACTGCATCGCGATGAACTTGCGGATCAGCGCGTCGCGGTCGTACCTCTCGCCCAGCTGCAGGGCGACCATCGCCCGCAGATACTCTTCGGGCGAGCCGAGACCATAGATGCACGACACGGTCGACACCACGACGACATCGCGACGGCTGAGCAGCGAGTTCGTCGTCGAGTGGCGCAGTCGCTCGACCTCGGCGTTGATCGACGAGTCCTTCTCGATGAAGGTGTCCGTCTGCGGGACGTACGCCTCGGGCTGGTAATAGTCGTAGTACGACACGAAGTACTCGACGGCGTTGTTCGGCATGAGCTCGCGGAACTCGTTCGCGAGCTGCGCCGCGAGCGTCTTGTTGTGCGCGAGCACGAGGGTCGGGCGCTGCACCGCCTCGACGAGCCACGCCGTCGTCGCCGACTTTCCGGTTCCGGTCGCACCGAGGAGCACGACATCGGTCTCGCCCGCGTTGATGCGCGCCGCGAGTTCGGCGATCGCCTGAGGCTGATCTCCGGATGGGGAATAGTCGCTGATGACCTCGAAGGGCCGCACGGAACGTGTCGTCTGCACCTTTCCAGCGTAGGCGCGGGCTCCGACATCGGGGCGCGTCGGACCTCAGCCCGCTCGAGAAGTCAGCGCGCGGCGCGTTGCGCGATGTGCTGCGGGAGCGCGTCCCACAGCGCGTCGACCTGCCGCATCGTGTCCTCGATCGTGCCCGTCGTGTCGACCACGACATCGGCGACCGCGAGGCGCGCGGCGTCGGTCACCTGCGACGCGAGACGCGCGTCGGCGTCTGCTTCGGCCATCCCCCGCAGCTCGACGAGCCTCGTTCGCCGCACGTCGGCCGGCGCGTGCGCGACGACGATGAGCTGCCACGGGTCTTCGACGCGGGCTTCGACCAGGAGCGGCACGTCGTAGACGATGACGGCATCGGGGTCGATCGCGAAGGCCGCGGCGAAGCGCCGCTGCGACTCGACGCCCACGGCGGGATGCACGATGGCGTTGAGCCGCGCGACCGCCGCGGGGTCGCCGAAGGCCTTCGCCGCGAGGGCCGCGCGGTCGAGGGCGCCGTCGGGCAGGATGACGTCTTCGCCGAACTCGGCGGCGAGCGCCGCGAGCACAGGTGAGCCCGCGCTCTGCACGTCGCGGACGATCTGGTCGGCGTCGACCACGACGGCACCGTGATCGGCGAGACGGGCGGCGATCGTGGACTTCCCCGACGCGATCCCGCCGGTGAGGGCGATGAGCGGCATGTGACGAGCATGCCATGACGGCATCCCCGATCCGAGTCGAACAATATTCACGCGCATGAAATCTCAGTTTCGGCTCAGGACGACGATCCTTGGATCCCCCTGAGGTGCGCACAAGCCGGGGCTGAGGATGCGGCCATAGCTTCGAGATGTCGCAGAAACCGCGGGTCAACCCACAACGGAGGATCCGGTCGCGACTCCCGAACCTCACGAAAGGCCATCATGTCCGCATCCGTCACCCAGCCCGAGACCCGCCGCAAGAACAAGCGTCGCCCGATCGTCGCCTTCGCCCTGGCCACCCTCGCGGTCGGCGGCGTGGGCGCAGCGCTCACCAGCGCCGCCTGGACCGACAACGTCTTCGCCGCCGCACCCGCCGATGCCGCGACGTTCGACCTCCAGGCCTCGCTCGACGGAGTCACCTGGCAGCAGTCCGACAAGAAGGACGCCGTCGAACTCGTCGTCCCGGCGACGACGTTCGCGAAGCTCCTGCCCGGCCAGACGCGCACCGTCACGCTGCACGTCAAGAACTTCGGCAACGTCAGCGCGGCCGTGGTGCCGAGCGTCGAGTGGGCCGGATCCACGTTCCTCACCGAACCGACGGCGCAGGTCTCCGGCCTGGCTACGACGCTCGCCCCGGCCGGAACCATCCGCGACACGAGCACCTTCACGCTCACGGTCACCGCACCGGCGGACTGGAAGCCCGAGAACAAGGGCAAGACCGGAACGATCATCGTCACCGTCGCGGGCGAAGCCGCGGCCTGACGCACCTCTTCCGAACGACACGAGACCGACAGGAGATCATCATGCAGGCACTGCGTCGCGTCACGATGGTCGCCCTGTGGGCGCTCGCCGTCGTCGGAGTGGCGAGCGGTGTGGTCTGGGGGGCCACCGCTGCCGGCATGATCAAGCCGCTCATCGTGATCTCGGGTTCCATGGAGCCCGAGATCACGACGGGCGACCTGCTCATCGCCACCAAGAAGCCCGTCGCCGATCTGGGGGTCGGTGACGTCGTGAGCTTGCCCAGCGAGCTCACGAGCACACTCGTGACGCACCGCATCGTGGAGATCACGGCCGAGGGGGACGGCAGTGTCATCACGATGAAGGGCGACGCGAACGAGTTCGAGGACGCCCTCGACTACCGCGTGGCCGGCGCGGTGTGGATGCCGCAGATGCAGGTGCCCGGCGCGGGCGCCGTCATCGCGCGCATCTCCACCCCCGCTGTCGCGGTGCCCCTGCTGATCGGTCTCGTCGCTCTCCTCGGGCTGACGTGGCTGATCCCCGCTCCCGAGTCCCGCGGAACCCGAAAAGCCGGGGACTCGGGAGCACTCCTGCCGGAGGTCGCGCGATGAGCCGTGCGACCGCCGCGGACCGCGTCGCGGTGGGGGCCGCGACACCGGCCGACGTGGGGACGTCGGCCGGTCGGTCTGTTCGCGCGCGTGGCCGTGCGCGCTCCGGCATCCTGTCGCTGCTCGCGGCGCTCGCTCTGATCCTGGGGGTCGGGGCGGGCGCTGCGGCGGCGCAGTCGACGCTCAGTGCGTGGACCGATCCGGTACGGGCGGTCGCGACCGTGAGCGCGGGCCAGTGGGAGGCCCCGGCGACGCTCGGCTGCATCGCGATGAACGCCGACGGCAGTGTCAAGAACAACGGGCACTGCGCCGTCACCTCGGTCGTCTTCGACCAGTGGGGCACGGACGCCGGCCATCACCGCAACTACTACGTCACCGTCACCAGCAACGCGGGCAACGGGTACGTCGTCGTCACGATCGATCTGGCCTCCGCCCGGATGCGCTCGGACACGGGCACCGGCACCTGGAGGTGGGAGAACGCCGCGACGACCGGCGGTCACCTCGCACCGTCGTCGGCGTGCGCGGACCTGCCGCTGCTGACGGCGAGCACGCCGCTCGGATGGGGCGGGTCGGGTCAGTTCTACCTGCCGATGGTCGACAACCGCGCATCGACGCCGGCGGGATCGGTCACGTGCCGGTGAGTCCAGACGTGCCCGGCAGAGCGTTCCGTCGCCTCTTCTGGGATATCATCACGGTTGTCGACTCGGCGACCGAGTTCGATGAGTCGGATGCCGGGGGTGTGCACGTGCAGGACAGCCGCGTCGCCGTCGTGATCGAAGACGAAGCCGACATCCGGCAGCTCCTGAGCGATGTCCTCGAAGCCGCGGGCTTCACGGTGCATGCGGCCGGATCCGGACTCGATGGCATCGAGCTCGTCCGGACGAAGCAACCCGTCGTGACGACGCTGGATGTCAGCATGCCGGGCATCGACGGGTTCGAGACGGCCAAGCGGATCCGCGCCATCAGCAGCACATACATCGTGATGCTCACGGCGCGCAGCGAAGAGATCGATGCGCTGCAGGGGCTCGAATCCGGTGCCGACGATTACGTCACGAAGCCCTTCCGGCCCCGTGAGCTGCGCGCGCGCATCGATGCGATGCTGCGTCGCCCCCGCGTGCACACCGCCGCGGGCGACGCGCCTGCCGATCCCCCGCAATCGTCGTCGACGACGGTCCGGGATCCGGATGACGGCTGGCTCGAGCACCGCGGACTGCGCGTGCACCCGGACATGCGCCTCGCGACGCGCGACGGGCAGAACCTCGATCTGACGCGCAGCGAGTTCGACATCGTCGTCGACCTCCTCACCGCGCGCGGCCGTGTCGTCAGCAAGACCGACCTCGCCCTCATGCTGCGTGGTGACCACTACAGCACGAACGGCTTCGTCAGCGACGCCGATGCGCGCGCGATCGAGGTGCACATGGCGAATGTGCGCCGCAAGCTCGGCGAGACGCCGACACGGCCGCGCTGGATCGAGACCGTGCGCGGTGTGGGCTACCGGCTCACGCGGTGATCACGACGTCACGACGACGGCCGCCTCGGCGGCGTGCGCGGCGTCCGTCGCCGCCCGCCGCGCTCCGCGCATGAGCGCTGCGGGCTCGTAGCCCGTCGTGTCGCTGAGGGTCACGCCCACGCCCACGACCGGGATCACCGCCCCCACGACTCCCGACAGCTCGTCGAAGAGCCCCCGGCGGATGCGTTCCGCCGTGCGGCGCGCTTCGGCGGGCGACCCCGGCTGGATGCCCACGAAGAGGCCCGTCGGTCCGTCCTGGCCGACGAACGCGCTCGTCGGTGCGAAGCGCCGCACGACCGTGCGGAACGCGTCGGCGACGCTCGCGGCCGCCTCCGTCCCGAAGGCCGTCGAGATCGCCGGCAGATCGTCGATGCGCACCGAGATGACGCCGACGAGTTCGCCGCGGCGTCGCGCGCGACCGCTCATCCCCAGCAGCACGTACGCGAAGGACAACTCGGGCAGCACGTCGTCGTCGGTGAGGGCGAGGTCGCGCGACGCGACGACACCCACCGATCCGGCGCGGTCCGACAGCAGCACCGAGGTCACGACGACCGCGACGATCGTCGTCAGGGTGGTGATGAAGCTCGTGGGGATCGTGTCCAGCCACGTGCGGAAAACGTCGCTCTCCGGGCCGGCGACGAGGAACACGACCGTGCGCACGAGGTAGAACACGGACTGGAATCCGAGCACCGCGACGAGACTCCACGCGTTGCGGTTGCGACCCATGTCGCCACGCAGACTCTCGACGGCGCCCAGGGCGGCGAAGATGAGGATGCCGACGAACATGACCGGCGCCCCCGCCCACCCTCCGCCCTCGGGTCCCGCGACGACGACTGCGCCGATGGCCACAACCGCGGTGGCCGCCACGACGAGGCCCGCCACGAGCATGCGTCGTGTGTTGTAGGCGCGGCATCCGAGCCAGATGCAGCCCGGGATCGCCACGAAGGCCCCGTTTCCGATCGCGATCGCCCACCAGGCCTCCGGCGCCGCCGACCAGACGAGATAGCTGACCGATGTCAGCACGGCGGCGAGGAACGCCAGACCCCACATGCGACCCGCACCATCGTCGCGCCGCAGGATCGATCCCAGGATGAACACGACGCTGCTCGCGACGACGACGACGGTCGTCATCACCGAGACGGAGAAGAGGTCGAGGGTCATACGGTTCCTTCCGGTGCTTCCAGGCGATGCGCCCCCAAGGGCAGTCGCACCACGAACGTCGTTCCCGACCCCAGTTCGCTTCGCACCGTGATCTCGCCGCCGTGGGAGCGGACGATGTCCCGGCTGATCGCCAATCCCAGCCCGCTGCCGTGCGTCGACGTCATGCGCACGGCGTCGGAGCGGAAGAACCGATGGAACAGCCGCGGCATCTCGGCATCCGAGATCCCCCGGCCCGAATCCCGCACGACGATCCACGCGTGTACGTCATCGGTCGTGGTGCCGACCTCGATCGATCCGCCGTCCTTGTTGTACTTGACGGCATTGGAGAGCAGGTTGTCGAGCACTTGACGGATCCGCGATGCGTCGACGAAGGCGACGGCGCTCTCGACCCCGGAGGAATCGATCCGGATGCCGCGCTCCGCGGCGCGCGGATCCTGCAGCTCGATCGCGGCGATCGCGATCGCGGCGATGTCGGTCTGCTGCGGGCGGATGCTGAGTTCGACCGTCGTGCGATCAGAGCTGGATGCCGCGAGGATGTCGGACACGATCGAAAGCAGCCGGTGCGCGTTGCGCTCGGCGACTTCGAGCCCGCGGCGCGCGGACGGCGACAGATCTTCGTCGAGCACGAGGTCGAGGTAGCCGACGATCGCGGTGAGGGGCGTACGCAGTTCGTGCGACACCGACGCCACGAGGTCCTCACGGGCACGCACGGCGATGAGCTCGGTCGTGATGTCGCGCGAGACGATGACGGTTCCCGTCACCTGCCCGTCGTCGTCGCTGAGGTGCCGCGCCGTCACGGTGAGCGCACGGCGCTGCTCACCCGGCTCGCCGAACCAGACGACCTCGTCGTCGAACGTCTCACCGCGCATCGCCCGGGCGAGGGGCTGCTCGTCGGCGGGCAGGAGCGTGATCCCGTCGCGCGAATAGGCGGGCACGAGGGTCGTCGCCTCCTGTTCGGCTCGGGTGTCCTTGACGCGCTGCAGGCGTCCGTGCGCGTCGTTGCGCACCGCGATGCGGCCGTCTTCGCCCACCCGGATGATGCCGAAGTCGACGGCATCCAGCACGCTCGTCACGGTCTGCTCCTGCTGACGGGCGTTCTCGAGAGCCTTGCCGAGGATGCGCGTCTGGCTGTCGAGGAGAATCCGCTGCACGCGCGAGCGCCGCGCCGTGAGGTAGCTCGTCGTCGACAGGGCGATGACAGCCATTGGCAGCAGCAGCGCCGAGAACGTCAGTGGCCGATCGGGCAAGAACGTCTGGAATCCGTAGATGGTGCAGATGCTGAGGATCGACACGAACAGACCCACGAGGCCGAACCCCGATGCGAGCCACATCGCGGGAAAGATCCACAGCAGCCCGAACCCCGCCGTCGGGCTGGATTCGCGCATGAACGCGATGGCCGCGACGTCCGCGAGCGGCAGCACGATACTCACCCACTGCGGGAGGCTGTTCCACGGCACCGCGATCGCCACACCGCCTCCGACGAACACGACGAGGACCGCGGCGAAGAAGATCGGCGTGTCACCGGGAAAGTCGCCGATGACGGCGATCAGCGTGACGATGAGCACGACGGCGCCCAGCAGGAGCTGGTTGAGCACCGTCGTTCGGGCCCGCGTCCGGTCCTCGAACTGCGCACGACCGACGCGGCGGCGGAGTGCGGGCGGCCAGGACATGGTGCGACGCTACCGCGCGGGGTGCGCTCGGCGCTGCTCGCCGCTCCGGATGCCGCGGGTGCGGCATCCGTCTCGTGAAACGCCGAAGAGGCCAGGACCCGAAGGTCCTGGCCTCTTGGCGGTGTCGAGGAGGATACTCCCCGATCAGCTGTGTCGGATCAGCGACCCGAGAGCTTCTCGCGGAGAGCGGCGAGCGCCTCGTCGTCGGCGAGCGTTCCGCCGCCGGCCTCGGAGGTGAAGCTCGACGACGAACCCGTGTCGGCGGGGGCGTTGGCCTCGGCCTCGGCTGCCTTCGTGACGGCGGCCTTGTGCGCCTCCCAGCGGGCGTGGGCAGCGGCGTACTCCTGCTCCCACTTCTCGCGCTGCTCGTCGAAGCCTTCCTTCCACTGGTTGGTCTCGGAGTCGAAGCCCTCGGGGTACTTGTACTCCCCGTTCTCGTCGTACTCGGTGACCATGCCGTAGAGGGCCGGGTCGAACTCGGTGCCGAAGGGGTCGACCGACTCGTTCGCCTGCTTGAGCGAGAGCGAGATGCGACGACGCTCGAGGTCGATGTCGATGATCTTGACGAAGACCTCTTCGCCGACCGACACGACCTGCTCGGCGAGTTCGACGTGCTTGCCGGAGAGCTCCGAGATGTGCACGAGGCCCTCGATGCCGTCGGCGACGCGGACGAACGCACCGAACGGAACGAGCTTGGTGACCTTGCCCGGAGCGACCTGACCGATCGCGTGCGTGCGGGCGAAGACCTGCCACGGGTCTTCCTGCGTCGCCTTGAGCGAGAGCGACACGCGCTCGCGGTCCAGGTCGACCTCGAGGATCTCGACGGTGACCTCCTGGCCGACCTCGACGACCTCGGACGCGTGCTCGATGTGCTTCCACGACAGCTCCGAGACGTGGACGAGACCGTCGACGCCACCGAGGTCGACGAACGCACCGAAGTTGACGATCGACGAGACCGTGCCCTTGCGGACCTGACCCTTGTGGAGGTTGTTGAGGAAGTTCGAGCGCGACTCGGACTGCGTCTGCTCGAGCAGAGCGCGGCGCGAGAGCACGACGTTGTTGCGGTTCTTGTCGAGCTCGAGGATCTTCGCCTCGATCTCCTGACCGAGGTACGGCGTGAGGTCGCGGACGCGGCGCAGCTCGATGAGCGAAGCGGGGAGGAACCCGCGCAGACCGATGTCGACGATGAGGCCGCCCTTGACGACCTCGATGACGGAGCCGGTGACCACGCCGTCGTCTTCCTTGATCTTCTCGACGTCGCCCCACGCGCGCTCGTACTGCGCGCGCTTCTTCGACAGGATGAGGCGGCCTTCCTTGTCCTCC
This sequence comes from Microbacterium sp. NPDC055910, assembly GCF_042271185.1. Taxonomy (NCBI): domain Bacteria; kingdom Bacillati; phylum Actinomycetota; class Actinomycetes; order Micrococcales; family Microbacteriaceae; genus Microbacterium; species Microbacterium sp. NPDC055910. Next base: position 71,010 of record NZ_JBHJZS010000003.1, on the reverse strand, counting down.
TTCTGGAGAACGAGGGCCTCGACCTCGTCGCCGACCTTGACGACCTCGTTGGGGTCGACGTCGTGCTTGATCGAGAGCTCGCGCGAGGGGATGACACCCTCGGTCTTGAAGCCGACGTCGAGGAGGACCTCGTCGCGGTCGACCTTCACGACGGTGCCTTCGATGAGGTCGCCGTCGTTGAAGGACTTGATGGTCAGTTCGACCGCGGCCAGGAAGTCCTCAGCAGAGCCGATGTCGTTGATTGCGACCTGCTTGGTGGCCGGGGCGGTCGTTGCGCTAGTCATGTAGTGGGTTGTCCTTGTGGGTTTGGGGTCTCGGGCTCGGCACCTCGAACGCGCGGACGCGAACGAAACAGCAGCCGAAGCGAAGCGGATTGTTGTCGTGCGATGTCACCAGCCCCGTACCGGGACGTGGCTGTAGAACCACAGAAGTGACATTCCAGGGTATCAGAATGCCGCCGACGCCCGCGAGGTCAGGCTCCGGCACGCGTCGCGCACGGCACGCAGCGCGTCGCCGTCGGCCGGGCGACGAGACGGGCGAGCGGGATCGGGGCGCCGCAGTCCGCGCAGATCCCGAAGCCTTCCGTTCCGGTCCGCGCGAGCGCGGCATCGACCTCGTCCCGTTCCCGCGCCGCATCCGCGCGCAGCCCCGCGAGCCGCGACCACTCCGCCGAGAGGGTCGCACCCTCGGGATCGTGCTCGTCGTCGGCGGTCTCGGCACCGCGGTCGGCGCGCAGCTCGACGAGCGTGTCGTCGAAACGGCGGATGCGGTCGTCGAGCTCGGCGCGCAGCGTCTCGAGCGCCTGCTGCACCTGCCCCGCGGCATCCGTCGTCACGGCTGAAGCAGCACCTTGACGGCGCGGCGTTCGTCCATCGCCGCGTAGGCCTCGGCAGCATCGGCGAGCGGCAGCACGAGGTCGAAGACGCGCCCCGGCTGGATGCGGCCCGAGCGCACGTCGGGCAGCAGCTCCTCGATGTACCCGCGTACCGGTGCGACTCCCCCGTTGACGCCGACGTTGCGGCTGAACAGGTGCGTGATCGGCAGCTCGGGACCGCCGTTGGGCACGCCCACGAACCCGACCATGCCGCCGGGCCGCGTGGCGCGCAGCGCCTGGTCCATCGACTCCTTCGTGCCGACGCACTCGAGGACGCGATCGGCACCGATGCCCTCGGTGAGCGCACGCACGGCCGAGACGCCCTCGTCGCCGCGCTCCTCGACGATGTGCGTCGCGCCGAACTCGCGGGCGAGCTCCTGCCGGCGCGGGTGCCGCGACATCGCGATGATCGTCGTGGCGCCGAGCCGCTTGGCCGCGATGACGGCGCACAGGCCCACGGCGCCGTCGCCCACGACGGCGACCGTGTCGCCGGGTGCGACGCCCGCCGAGACCGCGGCGTGGTGGCCCGTTCCCATGACGTCGCTGAGGGCGAGGAGGCCCGGGATCTCGTCGTCCGAGACGGGGCCGGGCACGACGGCGAGCGTGCCGTCGGCGAGCGGAACGCGCACGCGCTCCCCCTGGCCTCCGTCGGCGAACCCGCCGAAGCGGTCGTCGCGCCCCCACCAGTCACCCTCCAGGCACGACGTGCTCACGCCGTTGCGGCAGTTGAGGCACGTGCCGTCGCACACGTAGAAGGGCGCGATGACGAAGTCTCCGGGACGCACGAGCTCGACCTCGGCGCCGACCGCCTCGACCACTCCGACGAATTCGTGACCGATCCGCCGCGGCGCATCGACCGCCGTGACGCCGCGATAGGGCCACAGGTCCGAGCCGCACACGCATGAGGCGACGACCCGCACGATCGCGTCGCGTCCGGTCGAGAGCTCGGGGTCGGGTACCTCCTCGACGCGGACGTCTCGGGCCGCGTGGATGACAGTGGCGCGCATGGGCTCGATGCTACGCCCGGTTCCGCGCCGAGGTGCCGCGGCCTACGCTCGGGCCATGCGTATGACCGCAGCGTTCCGTGCCCCGCGACGCGCGCCTGCCCTGCAGGTGGCCAAGTCCGCTCTCGCGACGATCGCCGCGTGGCTCGTCGCGGGCTGGCTCGTCGATGGCCCGCCGCCCGTTTTCGCCGCGATCGCGGCGCTGCTCGTCGTGCAGCCGAGCGTCAACCAATCGCTCACCAAGGCGCTGGAGCGCTCGATCGGCGTGATCGCGGGCGTCACGGTCGCGTCGGCTCTGGGAATCCTGCTCGGCGGCTCGACGTGGGTGATCCTCCTGGCGACCGTCGTCGCGCTGCTTCTGGCGTGGGGACTGCGGATGACGGCGGGCACGGCCAACCAGGTGGCGATCAGCGCACTGCTCGTGCTGGCACTCGGTGGGACAAGTCCGGGGTATGCCGTCGAGCGGATCATCGAGACACTGCTCGGAGCGGTCATCGGGATCGTCGTGAACCTCGCGCTCGTGCCTCCGCTCGCCGTCACGCCCGCCCGCGACGCCGTCGAATCGCTCGCCGGCGAGCTCGCCGCATCGCTCGATCGCCTCGCGACGGCTCTCGAGCAGCCGCAGTCGCCGGAGCAGGTCGAAGAGGTGCTCCTGACCGCCCGCCTCCTGCGCCCCATGCGCGACAAGGCGGCCGCCGCGCTCGCCGACGCCTCCGAATCGCTCACGCTCAATCCGCGCCGCACGCGGCACCGCGACGAGCTCGCCGACGCACAGGGGCAACTGGACCGCTTCTCGCCGATCGTGACGCAGACGATCGGCATGACGCGCGCCTTCGCCGATCACCACGACGCATCCGTGCACGAGGAACCCGTCGTGCACGACATCGCGCAGCAGCTGCGGCGCGCCGCCCATGACGTGCAGCTCATCTCGGGAGACCCGGCGCACCTGCCCGCCGACGACCGTGAACCGGCGCTCACGGCACCGCTCACCGTGCGGATGCCGAGCTCCACCCATTGGATGCTGATCGGCTCACTGCTGGAGGATCTTCGGCGCATCCACGAGACGCTGAGTGAGCCCGCTGAACCTACTGCGTGACGTGCACCGTGAAGATGACGTCCTGGATGCCGCCGTCGGAGTTCGACAGCGTGACCTCGGTCTCGCCCTCGGCGAGCGCCGTGATCCCCGGATTGAACGTCGCCGTGGCATCTTCGTGCCCTTCGACGAACTCGGCGACGGCGGGGTCGCCGATCGTCGCGGTGTAGCTGTCGACGGCGAGATCGCCCGTGTCGATGTTGAGCACCTGCCCGACGACGAGGTCGACGGTCGTACCCTCGAGCTCGCCCGCACCCTTCGTGACGGGTGCGATGACGTCTCCTCCGATCGAGCCCGAACACGCGGTGAATGCGAGAGCCGAGACGGCGATCACGCAGGCGGCGGCGATGCGAGTGATTCTCATGCCGTCAGCCTGGCAGTGCGGATACCTCGGCGCCAGGGTGAACTCATGAATCACCCCTGTGGATAAGTACCCCCGGGCACTGCCGGTGCGAATTACGGTGGTCGCGTGTTCACCCGCCTTCGCCCCGTCATCGCTGTGTGCGCCCTCGCGCTCGCTCTCGGCGGCTGCGCCACGTCTCCCCATCCCGCAGAACCTCCGCCCGCCTTCTCGAGCGAAGCCGAAGCGTTCGCCGCCGCCGAAGAGACCTACCGCGCATACGTCGACGCGTTGAACCAGGTGGACCTGAGCGACCCCGCGACCTTCGAGGCGGTGTACGCGTGGACGACGGGGGAAGCGAATGCGAACGAACGCAGATCATTTTCTGAAATGCACGCTGCCGGCCTGACTGTTTCCGGAATCAGTCGCTATGACGCGTTCAATCCGGTCTCGTTCGCAGCCTCTGAAGGCGTCGTGATCGTAGAGCTCTGCATGGATGTTTCGGACGTCGATCTTCTGGACCAGTCGCAGACCTCGGTGGTGCCGGGGTCTCGCCCAGACCTTCAGCCTGCCGTCGTTACGTTTCATCAGAGTGACGCCACAGCGACGGGACTGTGGATCTCCTCAAGCGTCGCAAAGGAGGACGCGTCATGCGGATAGCCCTCGTCACAATCTCCGTCCTAAGCACACTCCTCACCGCCGCCATCCCCGACGGCTGTGGCATGGCGTCGGCTTGGGGCTCTTGCTCCGCCTCGAACTCCGGCACGTCCGTCGAGATCGGTGCATCCACCACTCGGCCGGGTAGCTCCCCCGGACCCTCGACACCCGGCGGCAGCCAGCCCGCGCCCGAACCCACGAGGCCTTCGGCCCCCGAAACCTGCGGTCCCCTCGGCTGCCGCCCGAACTACTCCGTCGTCATGATCCCCGACGTCACGATCGACGACCTCGCCTCGTTCCGTCCCGCGCCGCCCTCGCTGACGGGTGAACCGCTCGGGTTCGCCGTCGTCGGTCTGCCGGCGAACCTCGTGGCGGCGGCATCCGAGCAGCGCATCGCGGGTGAGCTGCTCGGCTGGGACGTCACGGTGCGCTTCGTGCCCGCCGGATTCGAGTTCGACCACGGAGACGGCTCATCGCGCACGTCCACCACCGGCGGTGTCGCGTGGGCCGCGAACGGTGCACCGCAGTTCGCGCCGACGGCGACGAGCCACGTGTACCGCGAGCGCGGCGCCCACACCGTGACGGCGACCGTCCGCTATGCGGCATCCGTCGACTTCGGCACGGGCTCGTGGCGTCCCGTGCCCGGGTACGTCACCGCGACGAGCGCGGGATACGGCGTGCGCGTCGTCGAGGCCACGACGGCCCTCGTCGACCGCACGTGCCGTGAGGGCGCGGCCGGCCCCGGCTGCTGACCGGCCGCGTCGGTGGTGCGTGGCAGGATGACGGCATGTCCGACCGACTCATGCTGCTCGACTCCGCATCGTTGTACTTCCGTGCGTTCTTCGGCGTGCCCGACACCGTCCGCGCGCCCGACGGACAGCCCGTCAACGCCGTGCGCGGGTTCCTGGACATCATCACGAAGCTCGTGACGGCATACGAGCCGACGCACGTCGTCGCGTGCTGGGACGACGACTGGCGGCCGCAGTGGCGGGTCGATCTCATCCCCTCGTACAAGACGCACCGTGTCGCCGAGGTGGTCGCGGGTGCACCCGACGTCGAAGTGGTGCCCGACCCGCTCGAAGCGCAGGTGCCGGTCATCCGCGAGGCGCTCGCGGCGGTCGGCATCGTCGTCGTCGGAGCCGCCGAGCACGAGGCCGACGACGTCATCGGCACCCTCGCGACGCGTGCCGCGATGCCCGTCGACGTCGTCACGGGCGACCGCGATCTGTTTCAGCTCGTCGACGATGCGCGCGGCGTCCGGGTCATCTACACGGCGCGCGGCATGAGCAATCTCGACGTCGTCACCGACGACGTCGTCCTGACGAAGTACGGCGTACGCCCCGACCAGTACGCCGATTTCGCGACGCTGCGCGGCGATGCCTCCGACGGCCTGCCGGGTGTCGCGGGTGTCGGCGACAAGACGGCCGCGAAGCTGCTGCAGGCCCACGGCGACATCGCCGGCGTCATCGCCGCGGCCGACGCGGGCGAGGGCATGTCCGCCGGTCTCCGCGGCAAGCTCGAGGCGGCCCTGCCCTACCTCGCCGTCGCTCCCGCTGTCGTCGGCGTCGTGCGCGACCTGCCCCTCCCCGATGTCGACGCGCGTCTGCGTCCGCTCGGCGAGCAGCAGAAGACGGATGCCGCGGCTCTGGCCGAACGCCGCGGGCTCGGCACGTCGATGCACCGCCTCGTGACGGCGCTCGACGGCGTCTGAACCGCGTCAGCGCAGCGGCGCCGACCGCGCCGTCGCCGCCAGGAGCAGCACGCAGTAGACGACAGACAGCGCCATGCAGACGACGAGGGGCGTGTTCCACCCGCCCGACACGTCGTGCATCCACCCCACGAACGGACCGCCGGCAGCGCCGAGCGCGTAGCCGCCGCCCTGCACGAGGGCGGACATGCCGGCCGCCTCGCGATCGGACCGCGAGACGCCGATGAGCGCCGTGAAGACGACGACGAAGCCGCCCGCGTGCCCCACCGCGCCGATCACGAGCCACAGCCACAGCATCTCGGGAGCGAAAACGAGGCCGATCGTGAGGACGAGCCACGAGGCGCAGATCGTCAGGGCGGGAACGTAGCGCGGCGCGTAGCGGGCCAGCAGCGGCACGATGAACGCACCGGCGATCCCGGCGCCCTGATACAGCGACGCGAGCGCCCCCGCCGCTGACGCACCGAGGCCGAGCTCGTCCGCCGTGAGGGCGGGGAGCCAGGTCGTCAATCCGTAGTAGATGAGGCACTGCGTGCCGAACGCGCCCACGAGCAGCCACGCGATGGGTCGCCGCAGGATGCCGCGTTCGTCGCGGCGACTGCCGACGACGGGCAGCGGTCCCGTGATGGTCTCGGCCAGTTCGGCGGTGCGCTGCTCTTCGGCCGAGCGGGGCGGTGTGCGGTGGGCGGCGGGTTCGCCCGAGAGCCGGTCCACTCCCCCGGTCAGCCGCTGCCGGCGGGCATGTACGGTCCACAGGGCCAACCCGGCGAGCGTGATGGCCGACCACATGAGCAGCGCCCACGACCACCCGACGACGTCGGCCAGCGGCGCGGTGAACAGCGCGGTCACGAGCGATCCGACGTTCGTCGCCGCCGCGTAGGCCGCCGTGACGGTGGCGACCCGCTCGGGCGGAACATCGCGGCGGATGATGACGGGGATCACGATGTTGCCGATCGTGATGGATGCCCCGATGACGACCATGCCCGCGAGCATCCACCCGAATCCGGGGATCGCGCGCACGAATGTGCCGACGAGCACACCCGCGAGCGACGTGAAGAGGGCGATCTCGGCGCCCGTGCGCCGGATGATGATCGCCGCGACCGGGGTGAGCACGGCGAACATGAGCACGGGCAGCGTCGTGAGCAGCCCCGCCGCGGCGGATCCGATGCCGTAGTCGTGCTCGATCTGGCGCAGCACGGGCGTCGGCGCGACGATGGGTCCGCGCAGACTCAGCGCGGCCACGAGCACACCGGCGACGATCAGCCAGGGGATGCCGCGCCTCGCTCGTCCTGCGGCGGGGAACGAGCTCATCCGGCGAGCCTATCCCCGGTCACCGTCGGCGCCGCGTCCATTCGCGCAGCCGATCGAGCGGCCAGGTCGTCACGATGCGGTCGGCGGGGACGCCGGCGCGCTCGGCCCGTTCGGCGCCGTGGTCCAGCAGCGAGAGCTGGCCGGGCGCGTGCGCATCCGAGTCGATCGAGAACAGGCACCCCTCGTCGAGCGCGATCGCGAGCAGGTCGTCGGGTGGGTCCTGCCGTTCGGGTCGCGAGTTGATCTCGACCGCGACACAGTGCTCGGCGCACGCGGCGAAGACGGCACGCGGGTCGAGATCCGACGGCGGCCGCGTGCCGCGCGCCCCCTCGACGAGCCGGCCCGTGACGTGGCCGAGCACGTCGACGTGCGGGTCCGAGACGGCCGCGACGATGCGCCGCGTCATCGGCGCGCGCTCCATCCGCAGCTTCGAATGCACGGATGCCACGACCACGTCGAGTTCGTCGAGCAGATCGGGTTCCTGGTCGAGCGCACCGTCGTCGAGGATGTCGACCTCGATGCCGGACAGCAGCGTGAACCCGCCCCCGCTCAGTCCCGCCACGACCTCGAGCTGGGCACGCAGGCGCTCGGGCGACAGCCCGTTCGCGACGCGCAGCCGCGGCGAGTGGTCGGTCAGCGCAAGGTACTCGTGGCCGAGGCGCCGTGCCGCATCGGCCACGAGGTCGATCGAGGTGAGTCCGTCCGACCAGTCGCTGTGCGCGTGCAGGTCGCCGCGCAGCAGCGGCCGCAGGGTCGACGCGCGCTCGACGCCGGCACGCTCCCGCAGTTCGGCCAGGTACGCCGGCACGTCGCCGGCGAGGGCCTGCTGGATGACCGCGAACGTGGATTCGCCGATGCCTTTGCGGCGCCGCAGGGATGCGGCATCCCGCAGCTCGTCGTCGGTGAGCGTCGCGATCGTGTCGGCCGCAGCACGGAACGCCCGGGACTTGTAGCGCGACGACCGCTCCCGCTCGAGGAGCGTCGCGATCTCGGCAAGGGCGTCGTACGGCCTCATGCGCTCACGCTCCGGCGGCGAACCTCGAGGTCTTGACGACGACGGGGGCGGAGGCCACGCGACGCAGCGCCCAGCCGAACAGGATCGACAGCACGCCCATCCCCATCGCGAACGCTGCGACGCCGAACGAGACGACCGAGGTGAACAGCGAGGCGCGCAGGAACGAGGCGTTCATCATCGTGGCGCGCACGGGGTCGTCCTGCGGCAGCTCGGCGTACGTCTTGCCGCCCGATGCCTCCATGGCGTGGTGCTGGATGATGTCGGCCTGCACGTAGGCCGTCAGCGGTCCCTGCACCGTCTGCCCCTGGAAGGCGGCCGCATCGTCGGGGATCGTGATGTTCTCGGCGCGCAGCTGCGAGGACACCATGATCCACACGACGAGGCCCACGACGATGAGGAGGATTCCGCCCAGGATGCCGAGCACTCCCACCGCCTTGACACCGCCGAGGCTGCGGGCGGGGGGTTCGACGGCTGCTGCCGAATCGCTCATGTGCGTTCTCCTCAGATCGGGGACTTCCGCTTCACGCTAGCGTCGGTCGGCCGATCGGGGGAAGAGGACTCGCGCCTCCCACGAGGGCGCGCGTAGCCTCGACCCACTGGTCGAGCTTCGACGCCGCAGCGCCGCTGTCGATCGCGGCGGCGGCCTCCTCCCGCGCCTCGGCGAGGCGCTCGAGCATCGAGCGCTGCACCTGGGTCGGATCGCGGAAGAGCCGGTACGAGACGATTCCCGCCGCGGCATTGAGCAGGACGATGTCGCGGACCGGACCCGCCTCGCCCCCGATCACGCGGCGCACGACCGCGGCGTTGTGCGCGGGGTCGCCGCCGAGCAGGTCGCCGATGTCGGCGAGCGGGATGCCGAGGTCACGGGGATCGACGTCGTGCTCGTGGATGTCACCGCGGCTGACCTCCCACAGGCGGCTGTGGCCGGTCGTCGTGAGTTCGTCGAGCCCGTCGTCGCCGCGGAAGACGAGCGCCGTCGCGCCGCGCGTGCGGAAGACGCCCGTGATGAGCGGCACCCGGTCGAGCTGCGCGACGCCGACCGCGTTGGCCTCGGCGCGAGCGGGGTTGCACAGGGGCCCCAGGAAGTTGAACACGGTCGGCACGCCGAGCTCGGCCCGCGTCGCGCCCGCGTGGGCGAAGCCGGGATGAAACGCCGAGGCGTACACGAACGCGATGCCGGCGCGCTCGAGGGTCTGCGCGACGGCGTCGGGGCTGAGGGTCAGCTCGATCCCGAGCGCGCCCAGCACATCCGATGACCCCGACGAGGAGCTCGCGGCGCGATTGCCGTGCTTGACGACGGGAATTCCGGATGCCGCGGCGACGACGGCTGCCATCGTCGAGACGTTCACGGTGCCGAAACGATCCCCGCCGGTGCCGACGATGTCGAGGACGCCCGGGTCGACGGGAAGCGGCAGCGCCGCCTCGAGGATCGCGTCGCGGAACCCGACGATCTCGTCGACGGTCTCGCCCTTCGCACGCAGCGCGAGCAGGAATCCGGCGATCTGCGACGGCGTCGCCTCGCCGTTCATGATGCGCCGCATCGCCCAGGTCGATTCCGACACGCTGAGATCACGTCGCTCGAGAAGCGAGGTCAGGATGCCGGGCCACGTGTACAGATCCACCATGGGAAAACAGCCTACCCACCGCGCCAGCCGCATGTCCGCGCGGTAACCGCGCGCATCCTCATGCACTTGACAGCCCGTTCCCGGCGTTCTCTTAGGTAGTCCTAAGTTCACACTCGGGTGACGAGAACCCCGCGGGTGGGAAAATCTCCGCGCGGTTTCGGCAATAATGGGGAGCGTGACGACCACCCCAGCTACGTACTCTCAGGCGATGAGGTCCGTTAAGCGACCCGATCCGGTCGCCGTCGGCACCATCGTGTGGCTCGGCAGCGAGGTGATGTTCTTCGCGGGTCTGTTCGCGATCTACTTCACCCTTCGCAGCACTTCGCCCGAATTGTGGGCCGAACGCTCCGATCTGCTGAACATCCCCTACGCGACCGTGAACACGATCATCCTCGTGCTCTCTTCGGTCACGTGTCAGATGGGGGTGTTCGCGGCCGAGCGCTTCCAGCCCTACTCCACCAAGAAGCGCGGCTGGCTCGGCTGGGGCATGGTGGAGTGGTTCTGGCTGACCTTCATCCTCGGCGCGATCTTCGTGTCCGGTCAGGTGTGGGAGTACGCGCAGCTCGTGTACGAAGGCATGCCGATCTACTCCGACGCGTACGCCTCGGCGTTCTACCTCACGACGGGCTTCCACGCCCTGCACGTGACCGGCGGACTCATCGCGTTCCTCCTCGTCATCGGACGCGCATACGCCGTCAAGACTTTCGGGCGCAAGGAGATGACCACCTCGATCGTCGTGTCGTACTACTGGCACTTCGTCGACGTCGTCTGGATCGCCCTGTTCCTCGTCATCTACTTCCTGAAATAGAGCGGAGCTGAATTTCCCCATGGCACGAGACAAGACGCGCCGCTCGAACGGTCGTCGCAGTCCCTTCGCTGCGGCCGCCGTCGTCGGAATCGGACTGTTGCTGACCGGTGGCCTGTATGCGGGCGCATCCGCTGCGATGGCCGCCACCGACGACACGCGGACCACGACCGTGCTCACGGTCGACGACGGCAAGAAGCTGTTCGACGCCAACTGCGCGACATGCCACGGCCTCGACGTGCAGGGCACGCCGGAAGGTCCGTCGCTCTACGGAGTCGGCGAGCTCGCCGTGCACTTCCAGATGAGCACCGGCCGCATGCCGCTGCAGATGCAGGGGCCGCAGGCGCCGCAGAAGCCCGTGCAGTTCACCGACGCGCAGATCGAGGCGATCGGCGCGTACATCCAGTCGATCGCGCCCGGGCCGAGCTTCCCCAGCGACGACGTGCTCGATGGCGGCGGCAACCTGTCCCAGGGCGGTGACCTGTTCCGCATCAACTGCGCGATGTGCCACAACGTCGCCGGCGCCGGCGGCGCCCTCACCGAGGGCAAGTACGCGCCCGCGCTGCACGAGACCTCGCCGCTCAACATGTACGCGGCCATGGTCACGGGCCCTCAGGCGATGCCGGTCTTCAACGACCTCACGCTCACGGCCGAAGAGAAGCGCGACATCATCTCGTACCTGCTGTATCTGCAGGAGAGCGAGTCGGTCGGCGGCTTCACCCTCGGTTCACTCGGTCCCGTCTCAGAGGGACTCTTCATCTGGATCTTCGGCATCGGCGGTCTGATCGCCATCACCGTGTGGATCACGGCGAAGTCCAACTGATCGACCAGACGACGACATTCAGGCACTAACGAGGAGCAGCATGGCACACGAGGACGATCCGCTCGAGCTGGAGAGGGGCTCTTGGAAGCCCTCCCCCGGGCTCGCTGTCGCGGTCCCCGATCCGGTGCGCAACCCGGAGCTCCCGCCGCACCGCGAGCGGGTGACCGACAAGGACCCGGCCGCGATGAAGCGCGCGGTAAGGACCGTCTACACCCTCTTCTACGTGTCCGTGGCCGCCAGCATCTGGGCAGTCGCGGCGTACATGATCTTCCCGATCGAGAGTGGCCGGTTCATCGACATCCGCCACAACAACCTCTTCATCGGCCTCGGCATCGCGCTCGCGCTGCTGGCGATCGGCGTCGCCGCGATCCACTGGTCGAAGGCGATCATGTCGGACAAGGAGTTCATCGAGCCCCGGCACGCGACACGCGGGCGCGACACGACACGCGAGGCGGCCATCCAGGCCTTCGCCGACGCGAACGAGGAGTCCGGCTTCGGACGCCGCACGATGATCCGCAACTCGCTCATCGCGGCGCTCGTCGCCTCGGTGGCTCCCGGCATCGTGCTGTTCCGCGGGCTGGCACCGCACAACACGCCCGACAACCCGTTCGCGGGCGACCCGGTGCACCTTCTCGAGCACACGATGTGGGCCGAGGGCATGCGCCTCGCCCACGACCCCTCGGGCGAACCGATCCGCGCCGCCGACCTGACGCTCGGCTCGGCCGTGCATGTCATCCCGGAGCCGCTCGCCGAGCTCTCCCACCACGACGGCTACCTCGAAGAGAAGGCGAAGGCCATCGTGCTGCTCATGCGCCTGCTCCCCGAGCAGCTCATCGAGTCCGAGGAGCGCAAGGACTGGTCGTACGACGGCATCGTCGCGTACTCCAAGGTCTGCACGCACGTCGGCTGCCCCGTCGCCCTGTACGAGCAGCAGACGCACCACCTGCTGTGCCCCTGCCACCAGTCGCAGTTCGACGTGACGGATGAGGCCAAGGTCATCTTCGGCCCCGCCGCGCGTGCTCTGCCCCAGCTGCCGATCACGGTCGACGACGAGGGCTACCTCGTCGCACGCAGCGACTTCACCGAACCCGTCGGCCCGAGCTTCTGGGAGCGTCATTGAGCACCGCAACCGTCACCGAGAAGACCCAAGAGCGCGATAAGCCGCTCGGGGGCCGCTTCGTCGGCGCCACGGCGAACTATCTCGACGAGCGCACGAGCCTGTCGGGCATCGTCAAGGAACTCGGCCGCAAGGTCTTCCCCGACCACTGGTCGTTCATGCTCGGCGAGATCGCGCTGTGGAGCTTCGTCGTCGTGCTCCTCTCGGGCACCTTCCTGACGTTCTTCTTCGATGCGTCGATGGCTCCCGTCCACTACCACGGCGCCTATCTGCCGATGCGCGGCCTCGAGATGTCGGCGGCGATGGCCTCGACCCTCGAGATCTCCTTCGACATCCGCGGTGGTCTGCTCGTCCGTCAGATGCACCACTGGGCGGCGCTGGTCTTCGTGGCCGGCATCGGCGTGCACATGCTGCGCGTCTTCTTCACGGGCGCGTTCCGCAAGCCCCGTGAGCTCAACTGGGTCATCGGCTTCGTGCTGTTCGTCCTGGCAATGGGTGAGGGCTTCACGGGCTACTCGCTCCCCGACGACGTGCTCTCCGGCAACGGTCTGCGCATCATCGACGGCATGATCAAGGGCATCCCGCTGATCGGCACGTGGACGTCGTTCCTGCTGTTCGGCGGCGAGTTCCCCGGAACCGAGATCGTCGGACGCCTCTACGCGCTGCACATCCTGCTGCTGCCGGCGATTCTGGTCGCGCTCCTCGCGTTGCACCTCATGCTCATGATCATCAACAAGCACACGCAGTTCGCCGGCCCCGGCCGCACGAACAGCAACGTCGTGGGCTACCCGATGATGCCCGTGTACATGTCCAAGATGGGCGGATTCTTCTTCGTCGTCTTCGGCTTCATCGTGCTGATCGCCTCGCTGTTCTCGATCAACGCGATCTGGGCCTACGGACCGTATGATCCGTCTCCCGTCTCCGCGGGAACGCAGCCCGACTGGTACATCGGCTTCGCCGACGGCGCGCTGCGCCTGGTTCCGCCGCATCTCGAGAGCGTCTTCCTCGACCGCACGTGGTCGTGGAACATCCTGATCCCGCTCGGCGTGCTCGTGGTCTTCATCCTGATCGTCGCGATCTACCCGTTCATCGAGTCGTGGATCACGGGCGACAAGCGCGAGCACCACATCGCCCAGCGCCCGCGCAACGCCGCGACGCGCACCGCGATCGGTGCGGCCGGCGTCACGTTCTACGCCGTGCTGTGGGCGGCTGCCTCGTCGGACATCATCGCGACGCACTTCTGGCTGACGATGGAGGGCGTGATCCACGCTCTGCAGGCGCTGCTGATCCTGGGTCCGATCATCGCCTACTTCGTCACGAAGCGGATCTGCATCGCGCTGCAGCGCAAGGATCGCGAGATCGTGCTGCACGGCTACGAGTCCGGACGCATCGTGCGTCTTCCCGGTGGCGAGTACATCGAGGTCCACCAGCCCGTCGATCAGTACGACCGCTTCAAGCTCGTCGACTACGAGACCTACGAGCCGCTCGTCGTGCGTCCGAATGCACAGGGACGGATCCCGTGGCACGAGAACCTGCGTGCCGGTTTCTCGCGCTGGTTCTTCGAGGACCGCCTCTCCCCCCTCACGCAGACCGAACTCGACGCGGCCGATGCTCACCAGCACCACGAGCTCGACCACATCGCGGACGAAGAGCACGCCGAGATCCAGGGCGCGCATGAGCGCGCGGGTGTCCCGGATGCACCGCACGTGCCGATCGACGACGGTCACAACACCGAGACGGCCAACCGCCCGTCGAACGTCATCATCCCCGAGGACGAGGGACGCGACAAGTAGCGCGGTCCAGTCGCGAAGAGCCCCGGTTGCATCACGCAGCCGGGGCTCTTGCTCTTCCGTGAGCGCCGGGATGCGGCATCCGAGGTCGTGTGCCCGTCCGAAGAGCGGCCCGGTCCACCGCCACACGTCAGGGCGGCATCCGGCGTGTCACGACCCGGCGTCGGGCAGCTCCACCCCCTTGCGCGCAGCCAGTTCGGCGATCTTCTCGGCCTCGTCGATCGAGACCGCGACATACATTCGCAGACCCTCCTCGTCACGACGCAGCAGATACTCGTAGTCGCCATCGGTGAGCAACTCGTCGCCGGCGCCGTAGAAGTGCCACCGGACCCTCAGTCTGGTGATCGCGGCGGTCAGGTCCACGCGTTCGAGCAGCGTGTGCTCCACGCGCTTCAGTCCGAGCTGTCGATACAGCGGATAGGACTGCTCCAGGCCCTGCGCCATCTCCTCACGCGAGGAGACCGTGCCCACGAACGGGTCGCTCAGGATCGTGCCCGGCACGCCCCACAGGGCCACACTCCGCGCCACGTCGTAGGTGCCGAGTCCGTCTTGGTAGTCGTTGAGGAACGACTCGATCTCCCGGTCGCTGACCGCCATGGGCGTCAGGGTAGCAAGACCCGTTCTTCCACGGTTGCGGCACTATCGCCGAGCCGTGGAGCGGCGTGCGTCCGCAGGCCGACCGGTGGGGCAGCGACGACGTGGATCCGGCGCCGACAGGGACGCAGCGCCGCCCGGGCGTCCCACCACAGCGAAGCGGCCGGCATCCGGATCGAGATCCAGGATGCCGGCCGCTATGAGCCGCGAGCGGGTCAGCGCGCGAAGTGACCGCGGTAGTACTCGTAGACCCAGCCGACGATCGCGACGACGAACAGTGCGATGCCGATGGGGAACATCCAGACGCCGACAGCGAGGCCGAGGATCGCGACGGCAGACGCCCCCGCGAGGACGATCGGCCACCACGACCACGGGCTGAACTCGCCGACCTCGGGGTCGCCGTCGTCGATGTCCGACGTCAGGATGTCCTCGGGCAGCTCGCCGCCCTGTGCCTTGTGCACACGGCTCGTGTAGAAGGCGATGAGGCCCGTCATGAACGCCGTGAAAAGCAGTGCGACGCTTCCGACCCACTCGATCGAGAGGGTGAAGGTGTCCCACCAGGACAGCCCGGGAGCGGCATACGTCCCCCAGTGGGCAATCAGGTTCCACACCGTGTACATCGTGAAGACGACGAGGAAGAAGACGGTGAGGATCCACCAGAGCGCGGTGTTGGTACGCATCTACTTGACCTCTCCTTCGGCCGCGTCGACGACCGGGGCTTCGGGTGCATCCTTCGCTGGACCGACGCCGACGGGGATTCCCGCCTCGGGGTGGTTCAGGTCGAATGCGGGACGCTCGCTGCGGATGCGCGGGATGGACGTGAAGTTGTGACGCGGCGGCGGGCACGACGTCGCCCACTCGAGCGAGGCGCCGTAGCCCCACGGGTCGTTGACCGTGACCTTGGGCGCCTTGCGGGCCGTGATCCACACGTTGAACAGGAACGGGATCATGGATGCGCCGAGGAGCATCGCACCGACCGTCGAGACCTGGTTCTGCCACGTCCAGCCGTCAGCGGCCGAGTAGTCCGCGTAGCGGCGCACCATGCCGTCGACGCCCAGCCAGTGCTGGATGAGGAACGTCATGTGGAAGCCGATGAACAGCATCCAGAAGTGCACCATGCCGAGCCGCTCGTTGAGCATGCGACCGGTCCACTTGGGCCACCAGAAGTAGAACCCGGCGAACATCGCGAACACGACCGTGCCGAAGACGACGTAGTGGAAGTGGGCGACGACGAAGTACGAGTCGGAGATGTGGAAGTCCAGCGGCGGCGAGGCGAGGATGACGCCCGTGAGGCCACCGAAGACGAACGAGACCAGGAAGCCCAGCGAGAACACCATGGGCGTCTCGAAGGTCACCGATCCTCGCCACATCGTTCCGATCCAGTTGAAGATCTTCACGCCCGTCGGTACCGCGATGAGCATCGTCATCAGCGCGAAGAACGGCAGTAGGACGGCGCCCGTGACGTACATGTGGTGGGCCCACACGGCGATCGACAGCGCGGCGATCGCGATCGTGGCGTAGACCAGGGTCTTGTACCCGAAGATCGGCTTGCGGCTGAAGACCGGCAGGACCTCGGAGATGATGCCGAAGAACGGCAGCGCGATGATGTACACCTCGGGGTGTCCGAAGAACCAGAACAGGTGCTGCCAGAGGAGCACTCCACCGTTCTGCGGATCGTAGATGTGGGCGCCCAGCACGCGGTCGGTCGCGGCGGCGAGGATCGCGGCGGCGAGGACAGGGAAGGCCATCAGGATCAGGATGCTCGTCACGAGCGTGTTCCACGAGAAGATCGGCATGCGCCACATCGTCATGCCCGGTGCGCGCATCGTGATGATCGTCGTGATGAAGTTCACGGCACCGAGAATGGTTCCGAAACCGCTCATGCCGAGTCCGAGCATCCACAGGTTTCCGCCGACACCTGGCGAGAACGTCGTGCTCGCGAGTGGCTGATAGGCGAACCAGCCGAAGGATGCCGCACCCTGGGGCGTGAGGAAGCCGGCGACCGCGATGAGCGAGCCGAACGTGAACAGCCAGAGAGCGAAGGCGTTGAGTCGCGGGAACGCGACATCGGGGGCACCGAGCTGCAGCGGCAGGATCGCGTTCGCGAAGCCTGCGAACAGCGGCGTCGCGAACATCAGCAGCATGATCGTGCCGTGCATCGTGAACAGCTGGTTGTACTGCTCCTTCGTCGGGACGATCTGCATGCCCGGTTCGAAGAGCTCGGCGCGGATGATCAGCGCCATCACACCGCCCAGCATGAAGAAGATCACCGAGGCGATCAGGTACATGTAGCCGATCGTCTTGTGGTCGGTGGAGGTGATCCACTTGACGATGATGTTGCCCTTCTGCTCGACGCGAGATGCGCTGAGCAGAGCGGCCTGGCGAGGCGGCAGGGTCGTCGGACGCCCCTGCGCGGGTTCATTGAGGGGAAGTGTCGTCGCCATGGTCAGTCTTGTCCCTCCGATGCGACCCCGCCCGTACCGGGAAGGTTCTGGAGCCGGTCGTATTCGTTGTTGATGTCACCGGTCTGCCCCGCGGCTTCGAGGGAGTCGAGGTAGTCCTCGTACTCGGCCTCGCTGACGACCTTGACGTTGAAGAGCATCATCGAGTGGTACTCGCCGCAGAGCTCGGCGCACTTGCCGGCGTACTCACCCTCGCGCGTCGGCGTGAACGACCACAGGTTGTCGCGGCCGATGTACATGTCCTTCTTGTAGAGGAAGTCGATGATCCAGAAGGAGTGGATGACATCGCGCGACTGCAGGTTGATCGTGACGGACTTGTCGACCGGCAGGTAGAGCGTCGGCAGCTCGTTGATGATGTTGCCGGACTCGTCGGTCTGCGCCTGGACGCCCATCGACCAGACCGTGTCGTCGTCGGTGGCGCCGTCGTACTGGAAGTCCCACGCCCACTGCTTGCCGATCGCCGTGATCGACACGTCGGGGTTCTCGTCGTAGTCCTCGAGGATGGCCTGGTCACGCGCGGTGAACGCGAAGAATCCGAGCACGAGGATGACCGGCACGACCGTGTAGAAGATCTCGATCGGCATGTTGTAGCGCAGCTGGACCGGCAGACCGGTCTGTCCGCGGCGACGTCGGTAGACGATCGCGGCCCACAGCGTGAGACCCCACGTGATGACGCCGACGGCGAGCAGCACGATCCAGGAGTTGACCCACAGGCCCGACACCATCTCGGTGTGGTTCGTCGTCGCGGGACCGTCCTCGACGAAGCCCGGTAGATACCCGTTGAGCTCCGTCGGGGTGCATCCGGCCAAGATGGCGGCCGTAGCGATCCCGACGGGGAGGAGGGCCCAGCGGAGGCGGCGTTTCGAGGGCACGGTGCACCTTTCCAAGTCGCGAATGTGACTCACGCCAGTCTAGGGCAACCGCTCAGGCACTTCAGGCCATCTGCCCAGCTTGTCGCGCCATCTCCCGCCGAGGACGACAGAACCCGGCGGCTGATGAGCGCGCCGGGTTCCGTCGGATTTCCGTTCCGATCAGTGGAAGCTGTCTCCGCACGCGCAGCTGCCGCCGGCGTTCGGGTTGTCGATCGTGAATCCCTGCTCGGAGATCGTGTCCTTGAAGTCGATCGAGGCGCCGTCGAGGTACGGGACGCTCATCTCGTCGACGATGACTTCGACGCCCTCGAACTCGACCGCCTGGTCACCTTCGAGGTAGCGCTCGTCGAAGTAGAGCTGGTAGATCAGTCCGCTGCAGCCGCCGGGCTGCACAGCGACCCGCAGGCGCAGGTCGTCGCGGCCCTCCTGCTCGAGCAGGTTCTTGACCTTGAGTGCCGCAGCGTCGGTCAGCGACACGTTGTGCGCGCGGGCTTCCTGGTCGGTAGACAGAGCGGTGTCGGTCATGTGATCCTCCGAGATCGGTGCTGCCGGATGCCACGATTCTACGCCGCGCAGCCCGGAAGGGGCTCCGCACTCGGCGTATTGGCTCAGTCGCCCCGCCGCGCGTCGAGCTTGGCCAGCAGCAGCGCCTCGGACACGAGGGCGTTGCGGAACGTCTCGAGGTGCAGCGACTCGTTCGGGCTGTGCGCCCGCGCGTGCGGGTCTTCGACACCGGTGACGAGGATCTGCGCCCCCGGGAACTCCCTCACCAGATCCGCGATGAACGGGATCGACCCGCCGATGCCGAGATCGACCGGAGTCACTCCGTATCCCTCGTCGAGGGCTTCGCGCGCCGTGGCGGCGGCCCAGCCGGACGTGTCCCCCAGGAACCCGTTGCCGAAATCGGCGTCGCGGAAGGACAGCTGAGCGCCGAACGGGGCATGCGACCGCAGATGCGCTTCGATCGCGGCGTACGCCTCTTCGGCGGACTGCCCCGGCGCGATGCGCGCACTGACGACGACGCTCACTTCGGGCGTCAGGGTGTTCGACGCGTTCACGACGCTCGGCGCGTCGATTCCCGTCACGGTGATCGACGGCTTGTTCCAGATGCGGCTCAGGATCGTGCCGTCGCCGATCGGGCGGACCCCCTCGGGCAGGCCCGCCTCGTCGCGCAGGGTCTCTTCGGTGTAGTCCGGGGTCGCGGCATCCCGCGTCTGCAGGCCCTCGACGGCGACCGAGCCGTTCTCGTCCCACAGCGTCGCCAGCAGCGTCACGGTGGCCATCATGGCGTCGGGCACGGCGCCGCCGAACATGCCGGAGTGCGACGCGTGCTCGAGCGTGCGGACGGACATGGTGAAACGCGCGTTGCCGCGCAGCGACACCGTGAGCGCGGGTGTCTTGGCATCCCAGTTGCCCGAGTCCGCGACGACGATGACGTCGGCGCGCAGCGCATCGGCGTTGTCGGCGAGGAACTGCGCGAACGACCGCGATCCCGCCTCTTCCTCCCCCTCGATGAAGAGGGCGACGCCGAGGTCGAAGTCGTCGCCGAGCACCTCTTTGAGCGCGCGCAGCGCACCGATGTGCACCATGACACCGGCCTTGTCGTCGGCCGCGCCGCGACCGTAGAGCCGTCCGTCGCGCACCGTCGGCTCGAAGGGCGCCGACTCCCACAGCGATTCGTCGCCGACAGGCTGAACGTCGTGGTGCGCGTAGAGCAGAATGGTCGGCCGGCCGTTGCGCGCGGCACGCGTGGCCAGCACGGCCGGCATCCCCCGCTCGCCGGTGCCGGGGATCGCCGCGTCGCGGATCTCGACGCGGTCGAAGATGCCGAGGCCTTCGGCGAGGGCCGCGACGGCTTCAGCGCTGCGGCGCACGTCACTCGGATCGAACCCCGGAAAGGCGATCGAGGGGATGCGCACGAGGGCGCCGAGATCGGCGAGCGCCGAGGGGATGCCGGCGCTCGCGGCATCCGCGACGGACTTCTGGCGGGAGAGCTCTGAGGTCATGCGGGTAATCTTAGAGGGCACCCTTCCCGCAGATCCGAGGATCCATCGTGGCCAAGACCCCCGCAACATCCGCGTCCGGCGACGCGCCGTCCGACGGCACCGTGCTCAACGGCACCTCCATCGGGAAGGGCCGGCCGACGCCATCGCGCGCCGAGCGTGAAGCAGCGCGCAAGCGCCCGCTCGTTCCGGACACGAAAGAGGGCAAGGCGCGCGCGAAGGCCGAGATCGCGGCACAGCGCGAGAAGGCGCGCGTCGGCATGGCAGCCGGCGACGACCGCTACCTGACGCCGCGCGACAAGGGCCCCCAGCGACGATGGGTGCGCGACTTCGTCGATGCCGGGTGGCACTTGGGCGAGGCGGTCATGCCGGCCATGGTGCTCGTCATCGTCGCGACCTTCATCCCGGTCGCCGGAATCCAGTACTACTCCTTCATCTCCCTGTGTATCTTCATCCTCTTCGTCGTCGGCGACATGATCATCACGTCGATCCGCGTCAAGAAGGCCGCACGGGCCAAGTGGGGCGACCAGACGGAGAAGGGCCTCGGCTGGTACGCCGCGATGCGCACGATCCAGATGCGCTTCCTGCGGCTGCCCAAGCCGCAGGTCAAGCGCGGCGGGCGCCCCGACTGAGGTCGTCGCAGGCGGTCTCGATACGCGCGCTTCGCGCGCTCCTCGACGGTGAATCCCGCCGCGTCAACGCCGCTTCGCGGCAGTGATCCGGCGCAACTCACGGTTGATCTGACGGGCCCACAGCGGGCCGCGGTAGAGGAACGCCGTGTAGCCCTGCACGAGGTTCGCGCCGGCGTCGAGGCGCTCCCGCACATCGGCGGCCGTCTCGACTCCGCCGACCGAGATGACGCAGAACTGCGCCGGCACGACGGCGCGCACCAGGAGAAGCACCTCCAGCGCGCGTGCTTTGAGCGGTGCGCCGGACAGCCCGCCCGCGCCGGCGGCCTCGACGACGTCAGACGACGTGCGCAGGCCCTCGCGCGAGATCGTCGTGTTGGTCGCGATGATCCCTGCCAGATCCGTGTCGACCGCGAGCCGCGCGATCGCCTCGACCTCGTCATCGGACAGGTCGGGCGCGATCTTGACCAGCAAGGGCGTGGAACCCGCGGCATCCCGAACCGCTTCGAGCAGCGGACGCAGCGTCTCGACGGCCTGCATGCTGCGCAGGCCGGGCGTATTCGGAGACGAGACGTTGACGACGAGGTAGTCGGCCAGCGGAGCCAGCAGCGTCGCGCTGCGCACGTAGTCGGCCGTCGCGTCGGCGACATCGACGACGCGGCTCTTGCCGATGTTGACCCCGACGACAGGTCGTCGTCGACGCCGCCGCAGCTTCTCGAGCCGCACCGACGCGGCAGCCGCCCCGCCGTTGTTGAAGCCCATCCGGTTGATCACGGCGCGGTCCGGGACCAGCCGGAACAGGCGCGGACGCGGGTTGCCGGGCTGGGGGATGGCCGTCACCGTGCCGACCTCGACATGGCCGAAGCCGAGCGCCCACAGTCCCGATGCGCCGATCACGTCTTTGTCGAAGCCGGCGGCGACCCCGAAGGGCGAGTCGAAACGCAGCCCGAGCGCTTCGGTGCGCAGGTCGGCATGGGGTCGGGTGAGCGCGCGCGAAGCCCACGCGAGACCCGGAAGCCCCAGCATCCGGATCACCTTCATCCCGAGGTGGTGCGCCGATTCGGGATCGATGCGCGACAGGACGGTGCGGAAGAGAAGGGGATACATCCCGTTCAGGGTATCGCCCCGGGGGCGCTCACTCGTCGACGGCAGCAGGAGCCGGTGCACGATCCGCACGCAGCTGGTCGATCGCCGACTCGAAGTCCTCGAGCGATTCGAACGCCCGATACACGCTCGCGAACCGCAGGTACGCGACCTCGTCGAGTTCGCGCAAGGGGCCGAGGATCGCCAGTCCGATCTCATTTGCATCGAGCTGCGATGAGCCCGTCTGGCGGATCGACTCCTCGACGCGCTGCGCGAGCATCGCGAGATCGGCATCGGTCACAGGCCGGCCCTGGCATGCCTTGCGCACTCCCGAGACGACCTTCTCGCGACTGAACGGCTCGACGACGCCGGAGCGCTTGATGACGCTGAGGCTCGCCGTCTCGACCGTCGTGAAGCGGCCGCCGCATTCGGGGCACTGGCGCCGGCGACGAATGCTCAGCCCGTCATCGCTCGTGCGCGAATCGATGACGCGCGAGTCGGAGTGGCGGCAGAACGGGCAGTGCATGTCAGCCCCAGCCTACGCGTCGAACCGCACGTCGACGGCTTCGCCGTGCGCGGGCAGGTGCTCGGCTTCGGCGAGGGTCACGATCGCCTCGCGCACGCCCGCCAGCGCGTCATGGTCATACTCGATGACCTGCTGCGGGCGCAGGAACGTCGCGGCGGAGAGACCCGCCGCGTACCGCGCCTGACCGCCCGTCGGCAGCACGTGATTGGAGCCGGCGAGGTAGTCTCCGAGGCTCACGGGCGAGTTCGCGCCGACGAATACGGCCCCGGCGTGCACGAAGTCCTCGGGATGCGGATCGGACAGGTGCAGCTCGAGGTGCTCGGGCGCATACGCATTGCTGAACGCCGTCGCCGCCGCGAGATCGTCGACGAGCACGATCGCGGACTGCGGTCCGCGCAGCGCCGTCGCCACCCGATCGGCGTGCCTCGTGCGCGGCGCGCGCTGCTCGAGGTCGGCGTGAACCTCGGCCGCGAGTGCCGCTGAAGTGGTCACGAGCACGGCCGAGGCCTGTTCGTCGTGTTCGGCCTGGCTGATCAGATCGGCCGAGACGAGCCGCGGATCGGCCGTCTCGTCGGCGACGATGAGGATCTCGGTCGCTCCCGCCTCGGAATCGGTGCCGACACGCCCCGCGACGGCGCGCTTGGCCGCCGCGACGAAGTTGTTGCCCGGTCCGGTCACGACGTCGACGGGGTCGAGCCCGAACGACGCCACACCGTGCGCGAATGCGGCGATCGCGCCGGCCCCGCCCATCGCGTAGACCTCGTCGACGCCGAGCAGGCGGGCCGCCGCGAGGATGACGGGATGCACGCGACCGTCCGCGTCGCGCTGCGGCGGCGACGCGAGGGCGATCCGCTGGACTCCGGCGACCTGCGCCGGCACGACGTTCATGACGACGCTCGACGGGTATACGGCCTTGCCGCCGGGCACATACAACCCGACGCGGCGCACGGGCTGCCAGCGCTGCGCGACGCGGGCACCCGGGGCGAGCTCCGTGACGACGGGGGGCGGAATCTGAGCGAGGGATGCCGCGCGCACGCGCTCGATCGCCGCTTCGAGGGCGTCGCGCACGGCGGGATCGAGGTTCGCGAGGGCTTCGTCGAGATGCGCCGCCGGCACGCGGATCGCGTGGCCGGTCACGCCGTCGAAGCGCTCGGCCTGCTCGCGGAGCGCATCCTCGCCGCGCGCGGCGACGTCGGACACGATCTGCGCCGCCGCCGCGAGGGCTTCGTCCCGCGCCGAGACGGCACGGGGCACAGCGGCGAGCAGTTCGGTGGGTGAGAGGGCGCGCCCGCGAAGGTCGATCGTGCGAAGCATCCGTCTACGCTAGCGCGGCAGCGGGCCTCAGCCGCGCGTCACGTCCTCGATGTCGAGCAGGTGCCCGACCCGGCCGTCTTCGTGGCGCACGACGAATCGGTCGCCGTGGTCCTCGATGACGAGTGCCCAGGCGGTCGGTCCGATGCGGAACAGCGGCGCGCCGTGCTCGTCGACGACGTCGCGCTCCTCGGGAACGAGCGCCCAGAAAGCCTGGTGCCGCACGGGTTCGTCCGCGACGGGCTCCTGCGCGACGGGCTCGTAGGTGTCGCGCACCTGATCGGGGTCCCAGTCCGCATCAGCTTCGGCGGGCTCGGCGCCGTAGGGCGGCTCGTCGGCCGTGCCGGCGTCGTAGGCGTCGGCCTCGGCGACGGGCGCGTACGTGCCGTCGGCCGGCGCACCCCGCTCGGCTTCCGGAGCGTGCGGCTCGGGCCGGGGTCGCACCGGACGCGGGGAGACGGCGCGGACCGGTCGCGCGTTGCGGTGCGCGGCGATCTCGCGACGCCCTTCGAAGTCCTCGGAGAACGGCGGGATGAGCGAGCCGAACACCGTCAGCAGCACACCGGCGAGCATGAGGAAGAACTCCACCCAGATGACCCATGAGCGGAACCATGCACCGCCCGCGAGCGAGAACGCGACGGTCTCCCAGACCAGCTGTAGCCACACGACCGTCGACACCGAGAAGGCCACCGAGGCGAACTGATCGATCCCGAGTGAGCCGAATCGCCGGATGCCCTGGGGGGACAGCCGCCGCAGCACGAGCAGGAAGACGGCGATCGTGGGCAGACCGATCGTGAGGACCCAGCCCAGACCCGAGGTCCAGACCGAACCGAAGCCGAACAGGAGGCTCTCGCGGGGGCCCCCGATGATGGCGGCGACGGGGAAGAACGAGACGACGAACGCCGCGAGCCAGATCCCCGCGAGCGAGACCTCGCGGATCGTGAACGGTCCGACCCCGTACTGGGGACGCTCCCCCGAGCTCGCGGGTTCGTCGACCGTCATGTCGGTTTCGTCGACCGTGATGTCGGTGTCGACGTCGATGTTCTCGTCCTGGTGGTCGGTCACGATGGTCCTTCCGGTTCCGAGCAAGGGGTCTTCTGAATCCTACCGGCGGCTCATCCGAGGCACTGCGGGCCGAGCAGCCCCTTGAGCTCACCGAACAGGTCAGCGGTCACGGTGACGGTGAGGGGCACCTCGAAGACCTTCGCCGTGCCGCCCTTGTGCAGCTTGAGGGTCACTTCGGTCTCGCCGCGGTGGCGCCCGAGGACGTCGGCGAGATCGCCGATCACCGTCTCGGTCGCACGGTGCTCGGGCATCGTCAGAGTGAGCGGCCCCGCGGCATCCATCGTTCCGAGATCGGGCGAGAACACCGCCTGCGCGTGCAGATTCATGCCGTCGTCGCGGCGGGACACGCGGCCGCGAACGACGAGGATCGAGTCGGCCTGCAGCATCGACGAGAACTCGGTGTAGGTCTTGCCCATGAACATGACGGTGATCTCGCCGTTGAAGTCTTCGACGGTGATCATGCCGTAGGGGTTGCCGCTCTGCTTCGCGACACGGTGCTGCACGCTCGTGACGAGCCCCGCGATCGTGACCTGGTCGCCGTCATCGAGGACCTCGCTCGCGAGCAGGTCGTGGATGCTGATGGACGCGTGCTTCGCGAGCGGGATCTCGAGCCCGGCGAGCGGGTGGTCGGACACGTACAGGCCGAGCATCTCGCGCTCGAACGCGAGCTTGTCCTTCTTGGTCCACTCCGGGCGATCGGGCACCTTCGCCGCCTGCTGCGGCTCGTCGTCGCCCCACAGCGAGTCGAAGTCGAATCCGACCTCGCCGTTGGCCTCGCGCCGTTTGTCGAGCACGGCGGCCTCGGTGGCATCCTCGTGGATCTCCATGAGGGCGCGCCGGGTGTCGCCGAGCGAGTCGAACGCACCCGCCTTGATGAGCGATTCGACCGTGCGCTTGTTGGCGACGTGCACGGGCACCTTCGTGAGGAAGCCGTGGAACGACGTGAACGGCTCGTCGGCACGCGACGCGACGATCGCATCGACGACGTTCGTGCCGACGTTGCGGACGGCACCCAGTCCGAAGCGGATGTCCTCGCCGACGGCGGCGAAGTAGCGGATCGACTGGCCGACGTCGGGCGGCAGCACCTTGATGCCCATGCGCCGGCACTCGTTGAGATAGATCGCGAGCTTGTCCTTCGCATCGCCCACGCTCGTGAGCAGGGCCGCCATGTACTCGGCGGGATAGTGCGCCTTGAGATAGGCCGTCCAGTACGAGACCAGCCCGTATGCGGCGGAGTGCGCCTTGTTGAAGGCGTAGTCCGAGAACGGCAGCAGGATCTCCCACAGCTTCTGCACGGCCTCGTCGGAGTAGCCGTTGGCGTGCATGCCCGCCTGGAAGCCCTCGAACTGCTTGTCGAGCTCGGACTTCTTCTTCTTTCCCATCGCGCGGCGCAGGATGTCGGCTTGACCCAGGCTGAATCCGGCGACACGCTGGGCGATCGCCATGACCTGCTCCTGGTAGATGATCAGGCCGTAGCTCGTGTCGAGGATGTCCGAGAGCGAGTCGGTGAACTCCTCGTGGATCGGCGTGATGTCCTGCTGCCCGTTCTTGCGCAGGGCGTAGTTGATGTGCGAGTTCGCACCCATGGGTCCTGGACGGTACAGGGCGATGACGGCCGAGATGTCCTCGAAGTTGTCGGGCTTGAGCAGCCGGAGGAGCGAGCGCATGGGCCCGCCGTCGAGCTGGAACACGCCCAGCGTGTCACCGCGCGAGAGCAGCTCGTAGGATGCCGCATCGTCGAGCGTGAGATCTTCGAGCACGAGGGGGTGGCCGCGGTTGGCCTCGATGTTGTCGAGCGCATCATTGATGATCGTGAGGTTGCGCAGCCCCAGGAAGTCCATCTTGATGAGGCCGAGCGATTCGCACGCGGGGTAGTCGAACTGCGTGACGATCTGGCCGTCCTGCTCGCGCTTCATGATCGGGATGATGTCGAGCAGCGGCTCGCTGGACATGATCACGCCGGCGGCGTGCACGCCCCACTGGCGCTTGAGGTTCTCGAGGCCCACCGCGGTGTCGAACACCGTCTTGGCCTCGGCGTCGGTCTCGATGAGAGCGCGGAACTCGGAGGCCTCTTTGAAGCGCGGGTGCTTCGTGTCGAACATGCCCTCGAGCGGCATGTCCTTGCCCATGACGGCGGGCGGCATGGCCTTGGTGAGCCGCTCCCCCATGCTGAACGGGAAGCCGAGCACGCGCCCGGCGTCTTTCAAGGCCTGCTTGGCCTTGATGGTGCCGTACGTGACGATCTGGGCCACGCGCTCGTCGCCGTACTTCTCGGTGACGTACTGGATGACCTCGCCGCGGCGACGGTCGTCGAAGTCGACGTCGAAGTCGGGCATCGAGACGCGGTCGGGGTTGAGGAAGCGCTCGAAGATGAGCCCGTGCTGCAGCGGGTCGAGATCGGTGATCCCCATCGCGTACGCCACCATCGATCCGGCGCCCGATCCGCGACCGGGACCGACGCGGATGCCGTTGCGCTTGGCCCAGTTGATGAAGTCGGCCACGACGAGGAAGTAGCCGGGGAAGCCCATCTGAACGATGACCCCGGTCTCGTACTCGGCCTGCCTGCGTACATCGTCGGGGATGCCGGTGGGATACCGGACGTGCAGCCCCTGCTCGATCTCTTTGACGAACCAGGACTCCTCGGTCTCGCCGTCCGGCACGGGGAAGCGGGGCATGTAGTTCGCCGACGTGTTGAACTCGACGTCGCACCGTTCGGCGATCAGCAGCGTCGTGTCGCACGCCTCAGGGTGCTCGCGGAAGACCTGTCGCATCTCGGCGGCGGTCTTGACGTAATACCCGTCGCCGTCGAACTTGAAGCGCTTCGGGTCATCGAGGGTCGAGCCGGACTGCACGCAGAGCAGCGCCGCGTGGCTCTTCGCATCGTGCTGATGCGTGTAGTGCAGGTCGTTCGTCGCGACGAGCGGGATGCCGAGGTCTTTCGAGATCTTCAGCAGGTCGCCGATGACGCGTCGCTCGATCGACAGACCGTGATCCATGATCTCGGTGAAGTAGTTGTCCTTGCCGAAGATGTCCTGGAATTCCGCCGCCGCGGCCCGCGCCGCGTCGTACTGTCCGAGCCGCAGTCGCGTCTGGATCTCGCCCGAGGGGCAGCCGGTCGTGGCGATGAGACCCTTCGCATAGGTCTGAAGCAGCTCGCGGTCCATGCGGGGCTTGAAATAGTAGCCCTCGAGGCTCGACCGCGACGAGAGCCGGAAGAGGTTGTGCATGCCTTCCGTCGTCTCGGACAGCAGGGTCATGTGCGTGTACGCGCCCGAGCCCGACACGTCGTCGTCGGACTGTCCGGGCGTGCCCCATCGCACGCGCGAGCGGTCGCCGCGGTGCGTTCCCGGGGTGACGTAGGCCTCGATCCCGATGATCGGCTTGATGCCGGCATCTTTCGCCGCCTTGTAGAACTCGAAGGCGGCGAACGTGTTGCCGTGGTCGGTGACGGCGATCGCCGGCATCTCGAGCCGCACCGCCTCTTGCACCATCGATCCGATGCGCGCGGCCCCGTCGAGCATCGAGTATTCGCTGTGCACGTGCAGGTGTACGAAAGAGTCGGATGCCACGCATCGAGTCTACGTAGCGGCTCGGACATCAGGGCCCGAGGTGGCCCTCGGCCGCGCATGCCGTGCACGGTGTCGTCCTGTGTCCCCCTCGCCCGCGCCGAACACGCAGGTGCACGGCGCACGACACGCAGGAACGCCGCCGTGCCACGGCAACCCGCCCGACGGGCACGGCACCGGCGGTGATCCCCGTCGACGCCGGACACGGCGTGCCTAACGTCGAAGTGCGACGCCGGCACGAGGAGGTCCGTGGGGGATGTCATCCCGGGCCGGCGTCGCGACCTCCTCCCCCGTCGGCTCAGTCGCCGCGCAGGACCTCGAGCGCGTGAGCGAGGTCGCCGGGGTACTCCGAGGTGAAGGTCGACCACTCCCGCGTCGCGGGGTGCGCGAAGGAGAGCTGGTGCGCGTGCAGCCACTGGCGCGTGAGCCCCAGCCGAGCGGAGAGGGTCGGATCGGCGCCGTACAGCGGATCGCCGACGCACGGATGCCGGTGGGCGGCCATGTGCACACGGATCTGGTGCGTCCGGCCCGTCTCGAGGTGGATCTCGAGCAGCGATGCTCCGGGGAACGCCTCGATCGTCTCGTAGTGCGTCACGGAGTCCTTGCCGTCGGGTGTGACCGCGAACTTCCACGAGTGGGTCGCGTGTCGGCCTATCGGTGCGTCGATCGTGCCGGTGAGGGGGTCGGGATGCCCCTGCACGATCGCGTGATAGATCTTCTCGACCTCGCGCTCCTTGAACGCCCGCTTGAGCGCCGTGTAGGCGTGCTCGGACTTGGCGACCACCATGAGCCCGCTCGTGCCCACGTCGAGCCGATGCACGATGCCCTGGCGCTCGGCCGCCCCCGTTGTCGCGACGCGCACGCCGCCCGCCGCCAGCGCCCCCAGCACGGTCGGACCCTCCCAGCCGACGGAGGGATGCGCCGCGACGCCGACCGGCTTGTCGATCACGACGATGTCGTCGTCTTCGTGCACGATGCCGAGGTCGGGAACCGCGAGCGGCACGACGACGGGCTCCTGCCGATCCGTCCACGTGATGTCGAGCACGCTTCCTGCCGAGACCCGGTCGGACTTGCCCACGACACCGCCGTCGAGCAGCACGCCGCCCGCTTCGGCGACCTCGGCCGCGAACGTGCGCGAGAAGCCGAGCATCTTCGCGAGCGCCTGGTCCACCCGAGTTCCGTCGAGCCCGTCGGGCACGGGGAGCATCCGGGTGGGCATGTCAGCGGTCGTCGCGGTGTTCGTCCGCCTCGCGGTCCGCTTCGCGCTCGACCTCACGCTGCTCGCGCTGCGTGAGCGGCGGCAGTCCGCGTTCATCGGCGGGGATGCCGACATCAGGGTCGGCGACGGGGAACTCGTCGCCGAAGCCCGAGACTGCGCCGCCGGGCGCCACTTCGTCGCCTTCGCCGAGAATCGTCTCGCGCTCGGAGTCGTGTCGCGATTCGCGTGTTCCGTCCATGTGCACTCCCAGGATGATCAGCAGTGCGACCAGGATCATGTCGCACACGATGAAGATGTCGGCGACGTTGTAGATCGCCGGCGACATGCCCGGGAAGAACCACATCCAGGGCGTGTTGATAAAGTCGATCACGTGCCCGACCGCGAAGCCGGGCTCGCGGAAGAGGCGATCGGTGAGATTGCCGAGCACACCCCCCAGCAGCAGGCCGAGCACGACCGCCCACAGGCGTGAGCGCACGCGCGTGACGGCGAGCCAGCCGATGACCACCGCGACCAGAGCCAGCGCGATCGTGAAGATCCAGGTGACCCCCTCGCCGAGCGAAAAGGCCGCGCCGGGGTTCTTCACGAGATAGAAGCTCAGGAAGTCCCCGAAAACGGGGACCGTCTGCTGCAGCGGCAGGTTCTCGAGGGCGAGCTGCTTCGAGAACTGGTCGGCGGCCAGCACCACTGCCGCGAGAATCGCGATCGTGATGCCGGCCGCCGCCGGACGAAGCTTCGACGCGCTCGTGTGCGGGCGTGTCAAAGGGACAGGTTCAGAGGCCGGCCGCAGAGATCGGGGTCGAACCCGATGCCGTGCCGGTCGTCTCGAGGTCGCGGAGGTGGCTCTCGATGTAGCCGCGCAGCTGCGTGCGGTAGTCGCGCTCGAACTGACGCAGATCGGAGATGCGGCCCTCGAGCGAGACGCGCTCGCGATCGAGGCGTGCGATCTCTTCGCGACCACGTGTCTCGGCGTCCGAGATGATGGCGGCCGCCTGCGACTTGGCGTCGGCGATGAGCTTGTCGCGCTGAGCCTCGCCCTCGGCGACGTGCTCGTCGTGCACCCGCTGAGCGAGCTCGATGAGGCCGGCCGATGCCGAGACGGGCGCGGGGGTGGCCTGCGGTGCCGCTTCGGCCGCGGGTGCGGGAACCGACACCTCTTCGATGACCTCGACGGACTCGACGGTCTCGGAGGCCGGCGCCTCGCCGGACTCGTACGCGGCGAGCTTCGCCTTCAGCTCTTCGTTCTCGGCGATCGTCTTGCGCCACTCGACGACGATCTCGTCGAGGAAGTCATCGACCTCGTCCGGGTCGAAGCCTTCCTTGAAACGGACGTGCTGGAACTGCTTGGTGACGACGTCATCCGGAGTCAAAGCCATGGTGATTCCTCTTTCGAGCGCTCAGGTCGGTGGCAACGGTCTGGGGCGGACCCGCCGACTGGCAAGCCGTACCTGCCAAGCATAGCCGCGGCATCCACCCCTGTGGTGTCGGTCCGTGCGGAGTCAGACGGACATGAAGGCTCTCGTGATCGAGAGCAGCACGAAGCACAGGAGCATCGTGAGGGCGAAACCGAAGTCGATCGCGATGGCCCCGACGCGCAACGGAGGGATGAGGCGTCGGAAGAGTCGGATCGGCGGGTCGGTCACGGTGTAGACGATCTCGGCGGCGACGAGGCCGAGCCCTTTGGGCCGCCATTCGCGGTTGAAGATCGGCACCCATTCGAGCACGAGACGCACGAGCAGCACGAGCACGTACAGGACGAGCGCGCCGTTCAGTATCGCCGCGGCGAGGCGGACGAGCTCCACGGCTTACTGCTGTGCGAAGGGCACGGACTCCGCGTCGGCGTGCGCGACGGCGCCGTCACCCGACACGGCGACGTTCTCGGGCGAGAGCAGGAAGACCTTGCTCGTGACCCGCTCGATGCGCCCGAACAGGCCCAGCGAGAGTCCGCTCGCGAAATCGATCAGACGGCGCGCGTCGGCGTCGCTCATCTGCGAGAGATTGATGATGACCGGCACGCCGTCGCGGAAGTTCTCGGCGATGACCTGCGCGTCGCGGTACTGCTTGGGATGCACCGTCAGGATCTCGCTGATGGCGGTCGGCGCCGGCTGGCGCACGACGGCGGGGCGATGGATCGGGGTCACGGGCGCTGCTTTCTCGACGACGGCTTCGGTCTTGCGACCGCGGGGCTGCGGCGCAGGCTCCTCGTACACCTCTTCCTCGTCGGCGAGGCCCAGGTACACCATGGTCTTCTTGAGCGGGTTCGACATCGCATCCTCCGTTGTGCTCGTCTGTTCCGAGGTTAACCGCGGTCGGGCCGCGGTCCCGTGATTGCCGAGCCGATCCGCAGGTGTGTCGCACCCGCGGCGATCGCCTCGGCGAAGTCTGCCGTCATGCCGGCTGAGATCCAATCCGCATCCGGCACCGTCGCTCGCACCACATCGCTGAAGGCTGCCAGGCGCGCGAACGCGGCGGCGGGCGGCTCCTCGAGGGGCGCGACGGCCATGATCCCGCGCACGCGCAGCGACCGTCGATCGGCGACGTGTTCGGCGAGCTCGGCGAGATCCTCCGGCGCGACGCCGCCTCGACCCGGGTCTGCCGTGAGGTTCACCTGCAGCAGCACATCCAGGACGGGATCGGAGGCCTCCGCCGCGGCGTCGAGCGCATCGGCGACCCGACCGCGGTCGACCGAGTGAACGATGGATGCCGCGGCGCGCACGGCGCGAGCCTTCTTGGTCTGCAGCTGGCCGATGAAGTGCCAATCGACGTCGAGGTCGGGCAGCTCGGCGCGCTTGGCGGTGAGCTCCTGCTGGCGGTTCTCGCCGACATCGCACACACCGAGGTCGGCGAGGGCTGTGACCAGCGCCGCGGGATGGAACTTCGTCACGACGATGCGCGTGAGGGAGCTCGGTGCGCGGCCGACGTCGCGCGCCGCCTGGGCGATGCGTTCGTCGATGTCGGCCAGTCGCGCCGACAGCGCCGCGACGTCGACAGACTCAGGGGACGGGGGCATGAAAATCCGTTCTCTGAGTCTGTCGATCGTCGTGCGGGACTTACTTGAGGAAGTCCGGGATGTCGAGGTCGTCGTCGCCGAACGCCGAGTCGTAGGCGTCGGGCACCGAGACGCCGACCGAGACCGGCTCGGCGGGAGCGGGTTCGGGCGTGTCGAGCTCGCGGGCGGCGTCCTGAGCGGGCGTCGCCGGCACGACCGGTGCCGAGAAGTCGCGCGACGCCGTGATCGGCTCGATACGCGCCTGCGGCTGTCCGCCGTCGAAGCCCGCCGCGATGACCGTGACCCGCACCTCGTCTCCGAGCGTGTCGTCGATGACCGTTCCGAAGATGATGTTGGCCTCGGGGTGCGCCGCCTCTTTGACCAGCTGCGCGGCGTCGTTGATCTCGAAGATCCCGAGATTCGACCCGCCCTGGATCGACAGCAGCACGCCGTGCGCGCCTTCGATGGATGCTTCGAGCAGGGGCGATTCGACCGCGAGCTCGGCGGCCTTGATGGCGCGGTCCGCTCCGCGGGCGGAGCCGATGCCCATGAGGGCGGAGCCCGCGCCCTGCATGACCGACTTGACGTCGGCGAAGTCGAGGTTGATCAGACCGGGCGTCGTGATGAGGTCGGTGATGCCCTGCACACCGGCCAGGAG
This sequence comes from Microbacterium sp. NPDC055910, assembly GCF_042271185.1. Classification (NCBI taxonomy): domain Bacteria; kingdom Bacillati; phylum Actinomycetota; class Actinomycetes; order Micrococcales; family Microbacteriaceae; genus Microbacterium; species Microbacterium sp. NPDC055910. The sequence continues at coordinate 37,877 of NZ_JBHJZS010000003.1, read as the reverse complement.
CACCTGGTCGGCCGTCGCGAACGCCTCGATCATCGAGATGCCGCGGTCGCTGATCTCGAGGAGTCGGTCGTTCGGCACCACGATGAGGGTGTCGACTTCTTCCTTGAGCTTCGCGACGCCGGTCTCCGCCTGCTGCTGCCGGCGGCGACCCTCGAACGAGAACGGCTTCGTCACGACACCGATGGTGAGCGCTCCGATGGACTTCGCGATCTTCGCGACGACCGGCGCACCGCCGGTGCCCGTACCGCCGCCTTCGCCCGCCGTGACGAAGACCATGTCGGCACCGCGCAAGGCCTCCTCGATCTCCTCGGCGTGGTCTTCCGCCGCCCGGCGACCCACCTCGGGATCGGCGCCCGCGCCGAGTCCGCGCGTGAGTTCACGCCCGACGTCGAGCTTGACGTCCGCGTCGCTCATGAGCAGCGCCTGCGCGTCGGTGTTCACCGCGATGAACTCCACGCCGCGCAGTCCGAGCTCGATCATGCGGTTCACGGCGTTCACGCCGCCCCCGCCCACTCCGACCACCTTGATGACTGCGAGGTAGTTCTGGTTCTGGCTCATGCCGGCCTCCGTCTTTCGAACCAAACCTTCAACCTCATCTAGAGGTTTAAAGAATTGCTCGGTATGCAATTCCTGATTCCGAACGTAGGCGGATGCCGCGCCTCGGGCCGGAGGAGGACGGCGTGTCGCGACATCGCCCGTGAAGTTGCCGTCGGAAGTCGGGATCGTCAGCGGATGACGACGGCGGCCGGCGACGAAACGTCGTATTCGACGACCGTGTCCGGCGGGCGCGCCGCCATCGCCGTCTCGAGCACGACGGCCTTCATCGCCGAGTCATCGGCGCTCCCCCACACGACCATCGCGTTCGAGCCGCCCAGCGACAGGCGCACATCGTCCGGGGAGGTCGCCGTGACGGCCGTGACCTGCGCGCGGATGGATTCGGGGAGCGTACGCATGACCAGGCCCACGGCCCGGAACGCCGACGAGTCGGCACCGCCCCGCACGGTCAGGACGGGGGCTCCCTCGCCGGGCGAGGGCGCGGTCGACAGCGCCACCCCCGCGGCATCCACGAGGGTGAATCCGGCTGAGGTCTCGATGTAGCCGACCGGTGTGCGCTCGACGATCCGCACGACGAGCTCGTGCGGGGGGCGCGCCTCGAGCGTGTACGTCTCGACGAGCGGGAAGCCCACGAGCGCCGCCTTCACCCGGCTCTCGTCGACCGAGGCGAGAGGTGTGCCGATCTGGCCCGACAGCGCGTCTTCGACAGCGGCGGCATCGAGCTGCGACGCGCCGACGACGGTCACCTGCTCGACGGCGAAGAGGGGACTGTATGCCGCACCGACGGTCGCCGCCGCGAGCAGCACGACCGAGGCCACGGCGCTGATCCACACCGCGCGTCGCCTGCGCTGCCGCGCCGTGAAGCGGCGCACTTCGGCGCGCAGCGCCCGACGGCGCGCCCGTGTGGCGGCCCAGACGTCGCGCACGCCGATGCCGTCGGGCGCGTCGCCCGCCGACTCGCGATCCGACGGCGGCGGGGCGGCAGCATCCGGATCGGGACCCGCGAACGTGATCGGCACGATGGGTGCCGTCGCATCGGGCTCGGCGCCGGTCGCCGGGCGCTCGGGCCGGGGCGGGGCCGTGCTCGGCTGCGGCAGCGGCGGGGGCCGGCGCATGCCTACTCCGCCGCGGGCGTCGCGCGGCCGAGGGCCTCGAGCACCTGCGGCACGATCAGGTTGACGTTGCCGCACCCGAGCGTCACGATGAAGTCGCCCTCGCGTGCCACGGACGCGGTGTAGTCGGCGGCGTCCTGCCAATCGGCGACGAAGTGGACGTGCGCCGGGTCGGCGAAGGCCTCGCTGACGAGGGCGCCCGTGACGCCGGGAACGGGATCCTCCCGCGCGCCGTAGACGTCGAGGACGACGGTGTGGTCGGCGTGGGACTCGAGGACGTCGGCGAACTCCTGGAACATGTCCGCCGTGCGCGAGTAGGTGTGCGGCTGGTGCAGCGCGATGATCCGCCCCCCGCCCGCGACGGTGCGCGCGCCGGCGAGGGCCGCGGCGACCTCGGTGGGGTGGTGCGCGTAGTCGTCGAAGACGCTCACGCCGCGGATGACGCCGTGCAGTTCGAAGCGGCGGGCGGTGCCCGCGAAGCCCTCGACGGCACGCGCCGCGTCGAGCACGTCATGGCCGAGGGCGATGAGCACGGCGACCGCACCGGCGGCGTTGAGCGCGTTGTGAGCACCCGGCACGGTCAGCTGCACGGCCGCCGCCGCGACGCCGTGCCGGATCGTGAAGGCGACCGGACCATCGGTGACGATGTCGGTCACGCGCACGTCGGCGTCCGGTGCCGTGCCGAAGGTCAGCACGTTCGGGTGGGTGATGCGCTCGCGCACCGACACGGCGCCAGGGTCGTCGGACGAGAGCACGACGGCATCGCGCGCCTCGTCGGCGAAGCGGGCGAACGCCGCGTCGAAGGCGTCGCGCGAGCCCCAGTGGTCGAGGTGGTCGGGGTCGACGTTCGTGATGAGGGCGACCGCCGTGTCGTAGAGCAGGAACGTGCCGTCGGACTCGTCGGCCTCGATGACGACGAGATCGTCGGCTCCGCTGCCGCTCGAGACGCGGAGCTGCTCGATGACCCCGCCGTTGACGAACGTCGGGTCGGCGCCCAGCGCCTGCAGCGCCGTGACGATCATGCCGGTCGAGGTCGTCTTTCCGTGCGCTCCGGCGACCGAGACGAGCGGCCGGCCGCCGATGAGCCAGTGCAGGGCCTGCGAGCGGTGGATGACGTGCAGCCCGCGCTCCTTGGCGAGCACGAACTCGGGGTTCTCGGGCCAGATGGCCCCCGTGTGCACGACGGTGTCGACGTCGTCTGCGAGGTTCGCGGCGTCGTGACCCACGTGCACGATCGCTCCGAGCTCGGCGAGCTGGCGCAGCCCGGGGCTGTCGGCACGGTCGGAGCCCGACACGCGGATGCCCCGCTCGAGGAACATGCGGGCCAGCCCGGACATGCCCGAGCCGCCGATGCCGATGAAGTGCGCGGCGTCGATGGTCTCGGGGATCGGAAGGCTCAGGTCGGGTCGGATCATGGCCCGTCAATCCTAAGTCGGCCCCGCAGGCGCCGGCTCTCGCCGCGCGGGACGATCAGGTCAGCGCCTCGTCGACGAGGGCGACGACGTTCTCGGTGCCGCGGCGCGTGCCGATGCGGGATGCCGCCTCGCGCATCCGCTCTCGCGTCGCGCCGTCGGCGAGCAGCGGCACGATCTCCGACCGCACCCGGTCGGGTGTGAACTCGGCGTCCGCGATGAGGCGTGCCGCGCCGGCCCGCACGGCCGAGCCGGCGTTGAGTGCCTGCTCGCCGTTGCCGACGGCGTACGGCACGTACACCGCGGGGATGCCCAGTGCGCTGATCTCGCTCACGGTCGCCGCACCGGCGCGTGCGACAATGAGGTCGGCCATCGCGAAGGCGAGGTCCATGCGGTCGACGTAGCGGCGCAGGGCGTAGCCGGATGCACCGGGGTCGGCGAGGTCGGAGCGCTCGCCCGTGACGTGCACGAGCTGCCATCCGGCGTCGAGCACATCGCGCCAGGAACCCTCGAGGGCCGCGTTGAGCCGGGCCGCCCCGAGCGACCCGCCGAACACGAGGAGCGTCGGCCTGTCAGGCTCGAGCCCGAAGTGCGCGGCCGCTTCGACGCGCAGCGCGGAGCGGTCGAGCTCGACGACCTCGCGCCGCAGCGGCATGCCCACGACACGGGCGCGCTTGATGGGCGTGCCCTCGAAGGCGACCCCGACCGACGCCGCCGAGCGGGCGCCGAGGATGTTCGCGAGCCCGGGCCGGGCGTTCGCCTCGTGCACGACGACCGGCACGCGGGCGCGGCGCGCCGCGACGTAGGCCGGTGCCGACGCGTAGCCGCCGAAGCCGACGACGACGTCGACGCCGCGGGCGCGGACGATGTCGCGCACCTGCCCGACGGCACGGCGGAAGCGCAGCGGGAAGGCCGCGGCATCCCGATTCGGGCGGCGGGGGAAGGGGACCTTGTCGACGAAGACGAGCTCGTACCCGCGCGCCGGCACGAGCCGGGCCTCGAGCCCCTCGCGGGTGCCCAGGACGAGGATCTGCGCGTCGGGCTCGCGCTCGCGCAGGGCGTCGGCGACGGCCAGCAGCGGATTGACGTGACCGGCGGTGCCGCCGCCTGCGAGCAGGTAGGTGCGGGGCGGGGGCGAAGAACTCACCGAGAGATCTTCGCACGCCCCGCTGGGACGACCCGGGATGCCGGGGGCGGCAGCGAGCGGGCGAAGGACAGCAGCACGCCGCAGGCGATGAGCACGGACAGCAGCGAGGTTCCGCCCTGCGACATGAACGGCAGGGGCACGCCGAGCACGGGGAAGACCCGGAGCACGACGCCGATGTTGATGAGCGCCTGCCCGACGATCCACACGGTGATCCCGCCCGCGACGATGCGCACGAAGGGGTCGTCGGTCTTGCGGATGACGTGGAACGCGCCGACCGTGAACAGGGCGAACAGGGCGAGCACGACGATGCACCCGATGAGTCCGAGCTCCTCGCCGACGATCGCGAAGATGTAGTCGTTCGCCGCGGCGGGGAGCCAGTCGTACTTCTCCCGCGAGTTGCCCAGGCCCAGCCCGAAGATGCCGCCGCCCGCGAGGCCCCACATGCCGTGCAGCGGCTGATAGCAGTCGTTGAGATAGTCGTCGAGGCAGTTCGGGTTGAGGAAGCTCATGAACCGGCGCACGCGGTCGGGGCTCGTGACCGCGAGGAACGCCACGGCGGCCGCCGCACCGATCGCCGGCAGCAGGAAGATCCGCAGCTTGACGCCGGAGAAGAAGAGGGCTCCGAGCACGATCAGCACGAGGATCATGGCGGTGCCGAGGTCGTCTCCGGCCATGACGGTGCCGATGACGAGGATCGAGACGGGCACGAGCGGGATGAACACGTGACGCCAGAGTCCCAGGAGCGTGCGCTTGCGGTACAGCACGTAGCCGACCCACAGGGCCAGGGCCAGCTTGAGGAACTCGGAGGGCTGCGCCTGCACTCCCCCGATCGAGATCCAGTTGCGGTTTCCGTACGCTTCGACGCCCAGGCCCGGCACGAAGACGAGCAGCTGGAAGATCGTCGCCCCGATGAGTGCCGGCCACGCGACGCGCTTCCAGAAGGTGATCGGGAACCGGCTCGCGATGAACATGAGCGGCACGCCGAGCATCGCGAAGATGCCCTGCCGGATCATCGACTCGAAGGGCGATTCCCCGATCGCCGCCGAGTTCGCCGATGTCGCCGAGAGGATCATGACGAGCCCGAAGATCGTCAGCAGCAGGGCCGTCGACGAGATGAGCAGGAACTCGCTCGGAACGGGCGCGAAGACCCTGCCGAGCGACACGCGCGCGGAGAGCCCGCGCTTGGAGGGGCGCTCAGGCTCGCTCGGTCGCGGGCCCTTCCGGGTCGACGTCGTGTCCGCCATCGGTCCCCCTCCCGAGCCGTTCTCTCACCGCATCGGCGAAGCGCCGGCCGCGGTCGGCGTAGGACGAGAACTGGTCGAACGACGCGGCGGCGGGGGCGAGTAGGACGACGTCCCCGTCACGCGCGATCTCGGTCGCCAGCTCCACGACCCGCGCCATGATGTCTTCAGTCTGAGCGGCGTCGACCTCGAAGACGGGCACCCCGCTCGCGTGTCGTGAGAACGCCTCGACGACCGACGTGCGCTCCTCGCCGATCACGATCGCGGCCTTGACCGACACGCCGCGCTGCGCGACGAGATCCGAGATGTCCACGCCCTTGAGCACCCCGCCGACGACCCACACGGCGCCCGGATACGCCGCGAGAGAGGATGCCGCCGCATGCGGGTTCGTCGCCTTCGAATCGTCGACCCAGGTGATGCCCGCCACCGACGCGACGACCTCGATGCGGTGCGGGTCGAGACGGAAACGGACGAGAGCGTCGCGGATCGCCGCGGGCGGCACGTCGAGCGAGCGTGCCAGCGCCGCGGCGGCGAGGATGTTCGCCGCCATGTGCGGAGCGGCCAGGCCCATCGATGCGAGGTCGGCCACCGTCGTCAGCTCGAGCGCGCTCGTGCGGCGGTCCTCGAGGAAGGCACGGTCGACGAGGATGCCGTCGACGACGCCCAGATCGCTGGGGCCGGGGACGCCCAGGTCGAATCCGATGGCACGCGCCCCCTCGACGACGTCGGCGTCCTCGACCATCTCGCGCGTCGCGACGTCGCTCTTGTTGTAGACGCACGCGACCCGGGTCCGGTCGTAGACCCGCGCCTTCGCGGCGCGGTAGTCCGCCGCCGTGCCGTGCCACTCGAGGTGGTCGTCGGCGAGGTTGAGGCACACGGCGGCGTGCGGCGAAAGCGGCTCCGGACCCGTCTGCAGCCCGAGATACCACAGCTGGTGGCTGGAGAGTTCGACGACGAGCGCGTCGAAGCCTGCCGGGTCCCGGACGGCGTCGAGCACCGGCGTGCCGATGTTGCCGACGGGAGCGGCGCGCAGCCCACCCGCGACGAGCATCGTCGCGGCGAGCCGGGTCGTCGTGGTCTTGCCGTTCGTGCCCGTCACGAGGATCCAGTCTGAGGCCGAGCCGTCGGAGCGCACGACCTTGTCGCGGACCCGCCAGGCCAGCTCGATGTCGCCCCACAGCGCGATGCCCTGCGCGCGCGTCCACTCGACGAGCGGATGCCGCGGCGAGAAGCCCGGCGAGGCGATGACGAGCTCGGGGGCGAACTCGATGAGCGGCTGCGGGGCGCTGCGCAGCGACCCTTCCCACAACCGCGCCCCGATGACGGGCACGAGCCGCGCGTATTCCTCGTCGGCCTGCTCCGTGAGCACGAGCACGTCGGCACCGAGCTCGGCGAGGGTGTCGGCGACCGAGAAGCCCGTGACCGACAGGCCCAGCACCGCGACGCGCAGTCCCTTCCAGTCGGCGTGCCAGCTCGTGAGGGATGCGAGGCGATCCGCGGTCATGTGCGTGAGAGCCATTCGACGTAGAAGAAGCCGATGCCCGAGACCGCCAGCATCCCCGCGATGATCCACATGCGCACGACGATCGTGATCTCGGACCACCCGCGCATCTCGAGGTGATGGTGGAACGGGCTCATCAGGAAGAGGCGTTTGCCGCGCGTCACCTTGAAGTACAGCCGCTGCAGGATGACCGATCCCGGGCCGATGATGAACACGCCCGCGACGAGCACGGCGAGCAGTTCGGTGCGCGTGAGGATCGCCATCGCGGCGATCACGCCACCGATCGCCATCGATCCGACGTCACCCATGAAGACCTTGGCCTTGGGGGCGTTCCACCACAGGAAGCCGACGAGGGCGCCGACGAACGAGGCCGAGATGATGGCGAGGTCGAAGGGGTTGCGCACCTGGTAGCACGCGGCCCCGAGATCGGGCGAGAGCGCGCCGCCGCCGCAGGCCTGGTTGAACTGCCAGAAGGCGATGAGGCTGTAGGCGCCGACGACGAAGATGCCCGCGCCCGCGGCGAGGCCGTCGAGGCCGTCGGACACGTTGACGCTGTTCGAGAAGGCCACACCGATGAACGTGATCCACAGCAGGTAGACGATCCAGCCCACGATGAGCCCGAGCGTCATGAAGCCGAGCCAGGGCACGTCACGGAAGATCGAGACGTACGGGGAGGCGGGCGTCTGGCCCGTGGCATCCGGGAACATCAGCGACGCGACGCCGAACGGCACCGCGACGATGACCTGCCCGAGGATCTTGCGCCACCCGGTCAGCCCGAGACTGCGCTGACGCCGCACCTTCATGTAGTCGTCGATGAAGCCGACGGCGCCGAACCCGACCATCATCCACACGACGAGCCAGCCCGAGATCGTGGGCGGGTTGTTGCCCGTATAGGTTCCGACGAGATAGCCGACGATCGCGCCGACGATGAAGATCGTGCCGCCCATCGTCGCGGTGCCGCGCTTCTCGCCGTGGCTCGGGTTGTGCACGTTGTCGGGCGTGCGGATGACCTGTCCCCAGCCCCACTTGCGGAACAGCCGCAGGAAGACGGGTGTGAGGAACAGCGTGAAGGCCAGCGAGATCGCTGCGGCAGTCAGGAGTGATCTCACGCGAACGATTCTCCCAGACGATCCCCCAGGAACCGCAGACCCGCCGCGTTCGAGGATTTCACCAGCACCCGATCGCCGTCGCGCAGCTCGCCCAGGAGGTAGTCGTACGCCTCGTCGGCCGTCGCGAAGAAGACGGCCTCGTCGCTCCAGGAGCCCTCGCCGACGGCGGCGAGGAAGAGTCGCCGCGCCTCGGTGCCGACGACGACGATGCGCGGGATGCGCAGCCGCACGGCGAGCTCTCCGATGCGGTCGTGCTCGTCGCCGGCATGCTCGCCGAGCTCGCTCATGGCGCCGAGGACAGCGACCATGCGCTGGTCCGGTCCCGTGATCTGCGCGAGGGTGCGCAGGGCGGCCGACATCGAGTCAGGGCTGGCGTTGTAGGCGTCGTTGATGATGCGGACGCGATCCGAGCCGAGCGGCTGCATGCGCCAGCGCTCGGCGATCTCGACCGCTTCGAGCCGCTCGATGCAGTCCACGAGCGGCACGCCGAGGGCTGTCGCCGCAGCGATCGCCGCGAGGGCGTTCATGATGTGGTGCTCGCCGAGAACGCGCAGGCGCAGCGCCGCCGATTCGGCGCCGACGGTCACCGTGCAGGACGTGCCGGACGCCGTCACGTCGAGGTCTGCCGCGCGCACGTCCGCGACGGGTCCGCGCCCGAACCAGCGCACGGCGATGTCGTGCTCGTGGGCGAGGGGCGCCATCGCTGCGACCCGCGGGTCGTCGCCGTTGAGCACGGCCAGACCGCCCGGGCGCACGGCGCGCACGAGCTCGGACTTCGCGAGGAACGTCGCCTCGATGCCGCCGAAGCCGCCCGCGTGGGCCATCCCGACCATGAGCACGACACCGACGTCCGGTTCGACCAGGCCCGCGAGCCGCGCGATCTCGCCCGGTCCGCTCGCGCCGAACTCGCAGACGAGGTATCGCGTCGATTCGGTGACCCGCAGCATCGTCAGGGGCGCGCCGACCTCGTTGTTGAACGAGGCTTTGGGCGAGACCGTCTCGCCCGCCGGCTCGAGGATGCGCGCGAGCATGTTCTTCGTCGTGGTCTTGCCGTTCGAGCCCGTGATCCCGATGACCCGCAGGTCGCCGCGCGAGCGCACGTCGGCCACGACGACCCGCGCGAGGTCGGCGAGTGCGGCGACGGCGTCGGGCACGACGATCTGGGTCACGGCCGCCGCGACGGGACGCTCGACGATCGCGAGCACGGCGCCGCGCTCGACGGCGGCATCGACGAACCGGTGCCCGTCGGTGGATTCGCCGGGCTTGGCGACGAAGATGCCGCCGGGCGCGATGAGGCGCGAGTCGGTGTCCACGGCGCCCGACACGATCGTGTCGACGGTGTCGGATGCCGCGAGGCGGAGGTCGCCGCGGACGGCATCCACCACACGGGCGAGGGTCAGGGCGATCATCGAGTCTCCGGCCGGATCAGCACTGCTCAGCCGAACTTCGGCAGCAGCGTCGGCGTCGTCGTGGACGGCATGACGCGGTAGGTCTTGAGCACCTGCGTCATGGCCTTCTGGAACGCCGTCGCGTTGGCCGCAGACGACTTTACCTTCGTCGGCTCGTCCATCGTGACGACGACGACGTACTCGGGGTCCTCGATGGGCGCCATGCCGATGAGGGTCGTGTAGTAGGCCCCGGCCTTGTAGCCGCCCGTCTCGCTGTCGTGCTTCTCGCCGGTGCCGGTCTTGCCGCCGACGCGGTAGCCGGGCACGCTCAGCTGCCTGGACATGCTGCTCTGCGCGATGACGTTCTCGAGCATGTCGCGCGTCGCCGACGCCGCCTCGGCACTCACGACGCGCGTGGGCTCGGGCGCATCGGGCTCGATGACGGTGCCGTCCGTCGTCGTGCACGATTCGATGAGCGAGAGGGGCATGCGCAGACCGTCGTTCGCGATCGCGGCGTACGCGCCGGCGAGCTCGGGCATCGTCGTCGTGAGCCCCTGACCGAACGACGTGTTGTAGACCGTCTGGTTGTCCCACGATTCCGCGGGATGCAGCGTGCCGCGCTCTTCCTTCTGATAGCCGACGTCGGTGCCCTGGCCGATCCCGAACCTCTCGAAGTAGTCGTGCCGGGTCTGCGCGTCGACGGTCTCGCTGAAGCGGGCGATCCCGGCGTTCGACGAATCCATCAGGACGCCCGCGAGCGTGTAGGTGTAGGCGGGGTGGTTGAACGCATCGTTGACGCGCGCGCCGTTGGCGAAGGTCTCGCGCCCGGATGCGATGACCGTGGAGGTCGTGGTCTGACCGCCGGCATCCACCACCGTCGCCGCCGTGAGCGCCTTGAAGGTCGAGCCCGGCTCGAACGTGCCGCGGAAGATCCGGCTCGCACGGTCGTCTTCTTCGGCCGCCGTCGGCTCGTTGGGATCGACCGTGGGGTATTCGGCCGCCGCGCGGATCTTTCCCGTCTTCGTCTCGACGACGAGGATCGCGCCGCTCTGGGCCTCCATGTTCTGCACCTGCTCGGCGATGAGTTGCTGCAGATACCAGTTGAGGTCGCGGTTGATCGTGAGCTGCAGCGTGCCGCCGTCGACGGCGGCGACCTCGCGCGCCGTGCCGGGGATCGTCACGCCGTCCTTGCCCTGCTGATACGTCAGCGACCCGTCGGTCGCCGCGAGGCACTGGTTCTGCGAGAGCTCGAGCCCCTCGATCGGCTCTCCGTCGGACGTCATGAAGCCCACCAGGTTGCCGCCGACAGCGCCGTCGGGATACGCGCGGGCAGGATGCGGCCCGCACGCGAGATACGGCACGCCGGTGTCGGCCAGTGCCCGGTACTGCTGAGTCGACAGCCCCTTGGCCAGCTGCGCGTAGCGCGAGTTCTCGTCGATGGCGAGTGCGTCGCCGACGATGCTCTGCACCTCGTCGAGGTCCTTGTCGATGATGCGCGCGATCTCGTGCGACACCTTCGACCAGGGCTTCGCGGTCGATTCGCCCTCGGCGACCTTCGCGTCGATCTGCGTGATGAGCAGCGGATCGAGCTGACAGTCGTATTCGACGATGCTGCCGGCGAGCGGCTGCCCGGTCTCGTCGACGATCGCGCCCCGGGTGCCGTACAGCGCCTGCGATGCGCGGAACGCCTTGTCCATCGAGTCCGCGATGTGCTCGTCGGCGCTGACCACCTGGATGTCGACGAGCCGCACGAGGAAGCCGCCGAGGACGGCGAGGACGACCGCGAGGGCCACGACGGTGCGGCGGCGCGTGCCGCGCGTGCTCTTCGTGGTCATGTGCTCAGTGTGTGCTCGGGGTGGGCAGTCCGTCGGTGATCGGCGGCGGTGTGTTGGAGACTCCGCCCGTGAGATCCGCGGGGGTCTCGACCGGGACCTGGGCGATCGTGGCATCGGGCGCCGTGATGAGCGGCGTCGAGGTGATGAGCGAGTTCGCGACGGAGCCGCGGTTGAACGCATCGACCGACGAGATCCAGGACGCCGCCTGGCCCGTGCCGAGAACGGCGCCGTCGCTCAGTCGCAGATAGCTGGGCGACTCGTCGATGACCATGCCGAGAGCAGCGGCGTTCGCGGCGAGGTACTGCGGCGAGCTGAGTCCGGCGAGATCGTCGGCGAGGATCTGGCGTTCCCAGGTCAGGTCGCGCTGCTCGCGCGTGAGCGTCGAGATCTCGTACGAGGTCTGCGTCGTGAGGATCGACAGGCCCATCTGCGCCGCGCCGATCAGGAAGGCGCCCAGCACCGCCACGACGCCGTAGACCAGACGGGGCCGGCGCCGGGGCGCCGCCTGTTCGACGACGCGAAGGCCGCGCCGCGGATCCCGGATCGGCGCGACGGTCGGAAGGGACCACGCCGTGGAGTCGAGACTCATGCGGCCTCCCTCACTCGCTCGGCCGCGCGCAGACGCACGGGGGTCGCGCGCGGGTTGCGCGCACGTTCTTCGTCGGAGGCCAGTTCGGCTCCCTTCACGAGCAGCCGGAAGCGCGCCGCGTGCTCGGGCAGCTCGACCGGAAGCCCCGGGGGCGTCTTCGACGTCGACGCGTCGGCGAACTCGCGCTTGACGAGGCGGTCCTCGAGGGACTGGTAGGCCATCACGACGATGCGCCCGCCGACGGGCAGCGTGTCCAGCGCCGCCGGGATGGCGCGCTCGAGCACGGACAGTTCGCGATTGACCTCGATGCGCAGCGCCTGGAAGACGCGCTTGGCGGGGTGGCCGCCCTGTTTGAGTGCCGCGGGGGTGGCGTCCTGCAGGATCTGGACGAGACGCCCCGACCGGTCGAGCGGCGCCTCGGCGCGCGCCGCGATGATGGCGCGCGCGTACCGACCCGCGAGCTTCTCCTCGCCGTAGCGCTCGAAGATGCGTCGCAGGTCTCCCTCGCCGTAGGTCGCGAGGACGTCGGCCGCCGTCGTGCCGCCGGTCTGGTCCATCCGCATGTCCAGGGGCGCGTCCTGCGCGTACGCGAAGCCGCGGTCGGCGACGTCGAGCTGGAGCGACGAGACGCCGAGGTCGAACAGGATGCCGTCGGCCGCGGCGTATCCGGCCGAGGCGACAGCATCCGCTATCCCGTCGTAGACGGTGTGCACGAGCGTCACCCGATCGCCGAAGCGGGCGAGCCGCTCCCCCGCGATGCGCAGCGCGTCGGTGTCGCGGTCGAGGCCGACGAGCCGCAGCCCCGGAAAGCGCTCGAGGAACGCCTCCGAGTGACCGCCCATGCCCAGCGTCGCGTCGACGAAGACGGCGCCGTCACGGTCGAGGGCGGGGGCGAGCAGCTCGACGCAGCGCTCGAGGAGGACCGGGGTGTGGATGTCGCGGAGGCTCATGCTGTCGGGGCCCTGCGGTTCCTGTGTCCTGATCCCCATCCGCTCCGACCTGGCACCGGGGAAGTGCGCCAGGGTGTGAGCGGCTGGGAGTCAGGACACAGGGGCCGGCTAGAACAGGCCCGGAATCACCTCCTGCTCGAGTTCGGCGTAGTTCTCTTCGTTGGCTTCGGCGTAGGTGTTCCAGGCGTCGGCGTTCCAGATCTCGGCGTGCGCGCCGACGCCGGTGACGACGAGTTCCTTCTCGAGGCCCGCGTAGGCGCGCAGCGGCGGCGGGATCGTGATGCGGTTCTGGCTGTCGGGCTTCTCGGCGCTCGCGCCGGAGAGGAACATGCGCAGGAAGTCACGGGCCTGCTTGTTGGCCAGCGGCGCTTCGCGGATGCGCTCGTGGACGCGTTCGAACTCCTGCGTGCTGAAGACGTAGAGGCAGCGGTCTTGCCCGCGGGTCACGACGACGCCCGAGCCGAGGTCGTCGCGAAACTTCGCCGGAAGGATGACGCGGCCTTTGTCGTCGAGCTTGGGAGTGTGCGTGCCGAGAAGCATCGGTCCACTCCTCCCCTGTCTGTCCGGCCCCCGCTGGAGTATCCACCACTTTACTCCACTTCACTCCACTTCACCATCGTTTTCACGTCGAGGACTCCCCCGAACCCCATTCCGCGCACGAAAGCGCACGAAAAAAGCACCGACCCGAAGGTCGGTGCTTTCGTCGGTGGCGCGGAAGCCCGCGCTCAGGTGGAGCGGATCAGCGCTCGCCCTGCCTCTTGTCCCAGCGGTCGCTCATGCGGTCCATGAACGACCCGCCGGCTGCCTGCGGCGACGGACGGGACGCCCGCTCGGGCGTCGGCTTGCCGAGTCCGCGAGTCGGCGTCACGGCGAGGATCACGCCGCCGAGCATCACGACGAACCCGATGATGCCGACGACGAGGAGCGAGGGGACGGCGACGCCGACGAGCAGGCCGCCGAGCCCCAGCAGGACGAGGATCGTCCCGTAGACGATGTTGCGGTAACTGAGCGTGCGTCCATCGCTCGATGCGCTCACGACGTCGGCGTCGTTGTGCATGAGATGGCGTTCCATCTCGTCGAGCAGGCGCTGCTCCTGTTCGGAGAGTGGCATGCATCCCCCTTGGCTGCTGGTCTTCGATGATTCTACGCGTCGCGTCAATCACTAGGCTAGGCCCGTGCAACACACCTCCGAGCCGATCGAGGCGGTTTCCCAGCGACTCGACACGTTCTTGGCGGCACAACGCGCCGCTTCCGCCCCTCTCGGCGATGAGGCGGGCCTCTTCGTCGAGGCGGCCCGCGCGGCTGCGAGCGGTGGAAAGCGCCTGCGCGGCCGGTTCTGCATCGCGGGGTGGAGGGCTGTGGAGGATGCCCGCAGGCCGGGGACTCCGATCCCGGATGCCGTCGCTTCGGCAGCCGCATCGCTCGAGCTGTTCCACGCTGCGGCACTCGTGCACGACGACATCATCGACAACTCGGACACTCGGCGTGGGCGCCCCGCGGCGCACCGCGCGCTCGAGGAGCTGCACCGCGCGGCGGCATGGGCGGGAGATGCCGCGAGCTTCGGGCGGTCGGGGGCGATCCTGCTCGGCGACCTGCTCGTGGCGTGGAGCGACGACCTGTTCGAAGAAGGACTCGATGAGCTCTCGGCCCCGGAGCGCGCACGCGCCGCCCGCCGCGAGTACGCCACGATGCGCCGCGAAGTGACGATCGGCCAGTTCCTCGACATCGCCGAAGAGTCCGCCTTCGTCGTCGAGCCCGACGATCAGCACGCCGAGCGAGCTCTGCGCGTGGCATCCTTCAAATCGGCCCGCTACTCGATCCAGCAGCCGCTCGCGATCGGCGCGGCACTCGCGGGCGCAGACGCCGATCAGCTCGCGGCGCTCGTCGCCTTCGGTCATCCCGCCGGCATGGCGTTCCAGCTGCGCGACGACGTGCTCGGCGTGTTCGGAGACGAAGCCGAGACCGGCAAGCCCTCGGGCGACGATCTGCGCGAGGGCAAGCGGACCGTCCTGATCGCCTTCGCCCGCGAAGCCCTTTCGCCGACGGCTCGGCGCATCATGGACGAACTGCTCGGCGACCCGACGCTCGACGCGGATCAGATCGCATCGCTGCAGCGCACGATCCGCGAGACGGGAGCACTCGACCGCCTCGAGGCGCTCATCGCGGACTACGTCGGCCAGGCGCGACGGGCCCTCTCCGGCGCGCGCCTCGACAACGCCGCGGTCTCGTCGCTGCGCGACCTCGCCCACGCGGCGGCCGTGCGCACGACCTGATCCGCGCTACGCCAGCGTAAGGGCCACACGCCGGACGTCGCCCTTGCGGCCGGCGCGCAGCGCTTCGATGGGCGCGAGCCCGATGGAATCCTCGTAGGTCAGGAGCCAGTCGATCATCTCGTCGTCGTCGAAGCCGGCGTCGTGCAGCACGAAGACCGTGCCGCGCAGCGACGGCACCGGCTGGCCGTCGATGAGGAACACCGACGGAACCTTGAGGCCGCCCTCGCGACGCGACCCGATCAGGTGGAAGTCTTCGAGGAGGCGCCGCACACGTCCGAGCGGTTCGCCGATCACCTCGACGAGGTCGGGCAGTGAGAGCCAGTCGGTCGGGATGCGCGGCGCGGTGTCAGCGTTCACGCCCCCATGATCGCACCTCTGCACGATCACGGTCGACACCACTTGAATCACAGCAGGCACATCAGCCCCTCGAGATGACACCAGTTGACAGCCGATTACATCCGTGACAGCGTTTTGGCGTCGATGAAGGGACCCGAAACCTGTGGACACCGCCGTCAAACCCCTCCGTGATCCGCGACCGCTCGTCGTGCCCGTCGCCGTGGCGGGATCCCTCGCCGTGATCCTGTCCTCGACCCCGGCGGCCGCCGTCGAACGCTCGTCCGAGCACTCTTCTTCTCCGTCGACGCGCACGCTCCCGGCGTCCGCGCTGCCGGCCGCGCGCTCCGCTGCCGTCGCACCGCCGACCCACACCGTGACGGCGGGCGACACCGTGAGCGGCATCGCCTCGCGCCACGGCCTGCGCACCGACGACGTGCTGGCGTTGAACGGACTGACCTGGAACTCGGTCATCCAGCCCGGTCAGGTGCTGCGCCTCAGCGGCGGGGCCGCCCCCGCGCCCACCACTCCCCACGGCACGTACGTCGTGCAGGCGGGCGACACGATCGTCGGCATCGCCGCCCGGCACGCGGTCACGACGCAGGCCATGCTCACCGCCAACAGACTCGACTGGTCGTCGATCATCTACCCCGGCCAGAAGCTCAGTCTCCCGGGCGCAGCGCCGGCCCCGGCCGCGCCGGCCCCGACCCCGGCACCGGCTCCCGCTCCCGCTCCCGCGGGAAGCCACACGGTGATCGGCGGCGACACCATCACGAGCATCGCCGCGCACCATGGCGTCTCGGTGCAGGGCATGCTCGATGCCAACGGGCTCGACCGGTCCGCGATCATCTATCCGGGTCAGCAGCTCGCACTTCCCGGCGCGCCCGTGCTGGCGGCATCCGTCTCGGCGGTCGTGGCGGGACTCGACGCCGAGCAGACGGCGAACGCCCGCATCATCGTCCAGGTCGGGCGTGAGCTGGGCGTACCCGATCGCGGCATCGCGATCGCGCTCGGCACGGCGATGGTCGAGTCATGGATCCGCAACCTCGACTGGGGCGACCGGGATTCGCTCGGTCTGTTCCAGCAGCGACCGAGCATGGGATGGGGCACGGCCGAGCAGATCCGCGACCCGCATCGTGCGGCGCGGGTGTTCTACGGTGGGGCGCACGACCCGAACGGATCCGCGACGCGGGGGCTCCTCGACATCCCCGGATGGCAGGACATGACGTTCGCCGATGCCGCCCAGGCGGTGCAGATCTCGGCGTTCCCGGATCGTTACGCGCTCTGGGAGCAGCCCGCGTACGCGTGGCTGGCAGCCCTCGGGTGACCTGCGACACCGGGTCAGAGGTGCGCCGCTGCCCGGGGACGCGCTCCGCGCTCCGTAGACTTTGCGCGTGAGCACGAGCCAGCAGACGGACCCGTTGATCGGGCGTCTCGTCGACGGCCGGTACCGGGTGCGTGCCCGCATCGCTCGCGGCGGTATGGCGACCGTGTACGTCGCGACCGATCTGCGGCTCGAGCGGCGCATCGCCCTCAAGATCATGCACGGGCACCTCAGCGACGACACCGTGTTCCAGAGCCGGTTCATCCAAGAGGCTCGCGCCGCCGCGCGGCTCGCCGACCCGCACGTCGTGAACGTCTTCGATCAGGGCCAGGACGGCGACATGGCGTATCTCGTCATGGAATACCTGCCCGGCATCACGCTGCGCGAGCTCATCCGCGAGCAGCGGCGGCTCACGGTGCCCCAGGCGATCACGATCATGGATGCCGTGCTGTCGGGCCTGGCTGCCGCCCACCGCGCCGGCATCGTGCACCGCGACGTCAAGCCCGAGAACGTCCTGCTCGCCGAGGACGGGCGGGTCAAGATCGGCGACTTCGGCCTGGCCCGCGCGACGACGGCGAACACCGCGAGTGGCGCGCAGCTGCTCGGCACGATCGCGTACCTGGCACCGGAGCTCGTCACGCGCGGCACGGCCGACGCCCGCAGCGACATCTACGCCCTCGGCATCGTGCTCTACGAACTGCTCACGGGCGAGCAGCCGTACAAGGGCGAGCAGCCGATGCAGATCGCGTACCAGCACGCGACGGACTCCGTCCCCCGGCCGAGCGTGAAGAACCCCGGCGTCCCCGAACCGCTCGACGAGCTCGTGCTGTGGGCGACGGCGCGCGAGCCCGACGATCGTCCCGTCGACGCGAGCGAGATGCTCGATCGGCTGCGCGAGATCGAGCGCGAGCTCGGCATCTCGCCGCAGGTCGCGCGGGCCACCGCCGCCGTCGGCATCGTGCGCGACGAGGGCCTCGCGTCGGGCGAGCTGACCCAGGTGCTGCCGACGACGGGTGCTCTGCAGACGGCGTCGGTGGAAGACACCGACCACGGCAGCCGGTTGCGCCGCGCCGCGCGGCGTCGTACGACGCGCGGCGTATGGATCGCGGTTCTCGTCGTGCTGCTGGCCGCCCTCACCGGCGGCACGGGCTGGTGGTTCGGCTCGGGTCCGGGCTCGCTGGTCGCGGTGCCGGCCGTGTCAGGGACCTTCGCCGATGCGCAGGCACAGCTCGCCGAGCATCGACTGATCGCGGTCGAACGCGGCGAGGCGAGCCGCGACGTGCCCGCAGGTCAGGTCATCCGCACCGACCCCGAGGCCGGGCAGCGCGTCGACCGTGATGCCGAGGTCGCCGTGTACATCTCGCTCGGTCCCGCTCAGGCGACGGTCCCCGCTCTCATCGGCTCGACCGAGGTCGATGCCCGCGAGACGCTGTCGAGTCTGTATATCGAGCCCGGCGAAGAGAACACCGAGTTCTTCACCGACGCCGCGGCCGGCACCGTCGTGGGCGTCATGGTCCAGCCCGCCGGCGGCGGAGACGGCATCCCGTGCGGCGACGGATGCACCGTGCACGAGGGCGATGCCGCGACGCTGTGGGTCTCGCTCGGACCCCTGCCGAACGTCGTCGGCGAGTCGGCGGACCGAGCACGCAGCATCCTCACCGATGCCGGTCTCGCGGTCGACGAAGCCGTCGCCGAAGAGTCCAGCGAAGAGATTCCGCGCGGCGATGTCATCCGCACGAGCGAACGCGAGGGCGAGGGATGGTGGCAGCCGGGCGACCGCATCTCGCTGGTCGTCTCGACGGGACCGCCGCTGTTCGAAGTGCCCGGCGTCATCGGCGCAACGCGTGACGCGGCGGCGCAGACCCTGCGCGATGCGGGCTTCGAGGTGAACTACTCGGCTCTGTGGAACGTCTGGCCCGATGCCCTGACCGAAGTGACGTCCCAGGATCCCGCCGGGGGTGAGCTGCGCGAGCGCGGCACCGCCGTCACCATCCAGATCACCGTCACCGGCTGACTTTTCCGCGAGACTGCAACGGGCGGCCGAGACTGCGGGGTTACCCCGCTGTCTCGGCGTGCCGTTGCAGTCTCGCGGTCAGGGGGTCAGCGCTTCTCGAGCTCTTCGGCGACGAGGAAGGCCAGCTCGAGGGACTGCATGTGGTTGAGGCGCGGATCGCAGAGCGACTCGTAGCGCGTCGCCAGCGTCGCCTCGTCGATCATCTCGGAGCCGCCGAGGCACTCCGTGACGTCGTCGCCGGTCAGCTCGACGTGGATGCCGCCGGGGAAGGTTCCCACGGCACGGTGGGCCTCGAAGAACCCGCGCACCTCGTCGACGACATCGTCGAAGCGGCGGGTCTTGTAGCCGGTCGGCGTCGTGATGCCATTGCCGTGCATCGGGTCGGTCACCCACAGCGGCGTCGCTCCCGAGTCCTTCACGGCCTCGAGCAGCGGCGGCAGCGCGTCGCGGATCTTTCCTGCGCCCATCCTCGTGATGAAGGTCAGACGACCCGGCTCGCGCTCGGGGTCGAGCTTGTCGATGAGGGCGAGCGCCGTCTCGGGCGTCGTGGTCGGCCCGAGCTTGACGCCGATGGGATTGCGGATGCGCGAGAAGTAGTCGACGTGCGCACCGTCGAGGTCGCGCGTGCGCTCGCCGATCCACAGGAAGTGCGCCGACGTGTTGTAGGGCGTGTCCGTGCGCGAGTCGATGCGCGTGAGGGGTCGTTCGTAATCCATCAGCAGACCCTCGTGGCCCGTGAAGAACTCGACGCGACGCAGCTCGTCGAAGTCGGCTCCCGCGGCCTCCATGAAGTTGATGGCGCGGTCGATCTCGTTCGCGAGGCGCTCGTAGCGCTGGTTTGCGGGGTTCTTCGCGAACCCCTTGTTCCACGAGTGCACTTCACGCAGATCGGCGAAGCCACCCTGCGTGAACGCGCGGATGAGGTTCAGCGTCGAAGCGGCCGTGTGGTAGCCCTTCATCAGACGCTCCGGGTCGGCCCGGCGCGACCCTTCGGTGAAGTCGAAGCCGTTGACGATGTCGCCGCGGTACGCCGGAAGCGTCACGTCGCCGCGCGTCTCGGTGTCGCTCGAGCGGGGCTTGGCGAACTGGCCCGCCATGCGTCCCATCTTCACGACCGGCATCGACGCGCCGTACGTGAGCACGACGGCCATCTGCAGCACCGTCTTGATGCGGTTGCGGATCTGGTCGGCGGTCGCTCCTGCGAACGTCTCGGCGCAGTCCCCGCCCTGCAGCAGGAACGCCTTTCCGGATGCTGCGCGGGCGAGCCGGTCGCGCAGATTGTCGACCTCGCCGGCGAACACGAGCGGCGGCAAGGTCGAGAGCTCGGCGGACACGGCCGCGACAGCGTCGGCGTCATACCAGGTGGGCTGCTGCTTGATGGGCAGAGTCCGCCAGTGATCGAGCGCGTCGAGGTGCTGAAGCATCCCCCGAGTCTATCCGCGCACGACCGACGCGAGAGCCAGGTGACGAGCCGTCAGGAACGGCTCTTGAGCCGGTCCTTGACGGTCGAGGCGTACACGTCATCGTACTCCTGCTCCCCCAGGCGCTGCAGCGCCACCATGATCTCGTCGGTGATCGAACGCAGGATGTAGCGGTCGCTCTCCATGCCGGCGAAACGCGAGAAGTCCAGCGGCTCGCCGATGACGATGCCCACGCGCGCGACGCGCGGTACGCGGGTGCCGATCGGCATCATCGTGTCGGTGTCGACCATGACGACGGGCACGACGGGCACGTGCGCCTCGAGCGCCATCCGGGCGATGCCCGTGCGGCCGCGGTAGAGCTTGCCGTCGGGGCTGCGCGTGCCCTCGGGGTAGATGCCGAGCAGGTCGCCGCGGCCGAGCACCTGAAGACCGGTGTTGAGGGACGCCTCCGAGGCCTTGCCGCCCGACCTGTCGATCGGCAGCTGGCCGGTCGCCTTGAAGAACATGCGCGTGGCCCACCCCTTCAGGCCCTTGCCGGTGAAGTAGTCGCTCTTCGCGAGGAACGACACGGGCCGGTCGATCATGAGGGGAAGGAAGACGGAGTCGACGAACGACAGGTGGTTGCTGGCGAGGATCGCAGCGCCCTGCGACGGGACGTTGCGTCGCCCGACGATCCAGGGGCGGAAGATCGCCTTGACGATCGGCCCGATCGCGACGTACTTCATGAGCCAGTAGAACACCCGGCTACCCCTCCTTCCGGGCACGCGCGGCGAGGTCGGCGACACCGATGACTCCCGCATCGTTTCCCAGCCGCGCGATCGCGAAATCCGCGACGGGGCGCTCGCCGACCGCGGGCACGGAACTCTCGTAGGCGGGGCGGACGAGTTCGAGAAGGTGCTCGCCGAGCTCGGCGACTCCCCCGCCGATGACGAAGAGCTCGGGATCGAGTACGGCCTGGAATCCGCCGCACGCTTCACCGAGTGCCGTCGCGACACGTCGCAGCGCCTCGAGTGCACCCGGGTCGCCCGCGAGTACGAGACGCGAGACGGCCGGTCCGGGGATCTCGCCGCGCTCGTCGCGGACCGCCGCGAGGGCGGCGCCGATGCCACCGGCATCCGCGATCTCATTCGCCTCACGCTGCAGCGCGCGGCCCGACGCGTACTGCTCGAGGCACCCCCGCTGACCGCAGCCGCACAGGCGGCCGTCACGCATGAAGCGGATGTGGCCGAGCTCTCCGCCGATGCCGTGGCCCCCGCGGAAGAGCTCGTCGCCGAGCACGACGGCTCCACCGACGCCGGTTCCCATCGTCAGCATCACCATGTGGTCGACGCCGCGGCCCGCGCCGAAGCGGAACTCCGCCCACCCCGCCGCGTTCGCATCGTTCTCGATCGTGACGGGACGAGGGATGCCGCTCTCCAAGGTCGCCTTGAGCGGTTCGTCGCGCCACGCGATGTTCGGCGCGTGGATGACGGTCGCCCGCTCGCGGTCGATGAATCCCGCTGCCGCCACGCCGACGGCCGCCACATCGTGGGACGCGATGAAGTGATTCGCCATGTCGATGACGGCTCGGGCGAGTGCATCGGTGTCGACGGGTGTGTCCACGCGGACGGAATCGATGATGCGCCCCTCGTCGTCGACGACGCCACCGGCGATCTTCGTCCCGCCGATGTCGATCCCGACTGTGAGCACGTGGTGTCCCTCATCCCGCCGTGCGTGTGCGACGGCGACAAGAAGTCTAGACTCGATCCCACCCGAAGCCGATGTCGTTCCGCACCGGTACCGAAGGAGTTGCCGTGGTCCAATTCGAAGTTCCCGCAATCGTCCCCGCAGACCCGCAGGCAAACGTCAGCGACCTGCTCGTCGAACGCGTCAAGCTCACCCCGAACCGGCCGCTGTTCGCCGTTCCCGACGGTGAGGGCTGGCGTGACATCACGGCAGCCGAGTTCCATGCCCAGGTCATCGCACTCGCGAAGGGCTTCGTCGCGGGGGGCATCGAGCCCGGCGACAAGATCGGATTCGTCGCTCGCACGACGTACGAGTGGACCCTCGTCGACATGGCCCTCTTCTTCGCGGGTGCCGTCATGGTGCCGATCTACGAGACGAGTTCGCCCGCGCAGATCGCGTGGAACCTCTCGGACTCGGGCGCCGTCGCCTGCATCGTGGAGTCCCCGGACCACAGCGCACGACTCGACGAGGTGCGCGCCGACGTCCCGCTCGTGCGATCGGTCTGGGCCATGCACAAGGGCGACCTCGACAAGCTCGTCGCCGATGGTGCATCCGTCACCGATGACGAGATCGAACGCCGTCGCAACCTCGCGAACGGGTCGGACATCGCGACGCTCATCTACACGTCCGGCTCGACCGGACGTCCCAAGGGGTGCGTGCTGACGCACAGCAACTTCGTCGAGCTCTCGCGCAACTCCGCCAAGGCGCTGCACGAGGTCGTCGAGACGCCGGGCGCCTCGACGCTGCTGTTCATCACGACGGCGCACGTGTTCGCACGCTTCATCTCGATCCTGGACATCCACGCCGGTGTGAAGACCGGCCACCAGCCCGACACGAAGCAGCTCCTGCCGGCGCTCGGCTCCTTCCAGCCGACCTTCCTCCTCGCCGTCCCGCGCGTGTTCGAGAAGGTGTACAACTCCGCCGAGCAGAAGGCCGAAGCGGGAGGCAAGGGCAAGATCTTCCGCGCCGCCGCCCACGCCGCCGTCGAGCACTCCACGCTCCTGCAGGACGGCAAGAAGGTGCCGCTCGGCCTCAAGATCAAGTTCGCACTGTTCGACAAGCTCGTCTACAGCAAGCTGCGCACCGCGATGGGTGGGCGCGTCGAGTACGCCGTCTCGGGATCGGCTCCGCTCGGGCCGCGCCTGGGTCACTTCTTCCACAGCCTCGGCGTCACGATCCTCGAGGGCTACGGCCTGACCGAGACGACGGCGCCCGCGACGGTCAACCTCGCGAACAAGTCGAAGATCGGCACCGTCGGCCCCGTGCTTCCCGGGATCGGCGTCCGGCTCGGGGAAGACGGTGAAGTCGAGGTGCGTGGCATCAACGTCTTCAAGGAGTACTGGCGCAACCCCGAGGCGACGGCCGAGTCGTTCGACGGCGACTGGTTCAAGACCGGCGACATCGGTTCGTTCGACGACGAGGGCTTCCTCACGATCACGGGCCGCAAGAAGGAGATCCTCGTCACGGCCGGTGGCAAGAACGTCGCCCCCGCTGCGCTGGAAGACCCGATCCGGGCGAACCCGATCGTCGGGCAGGTCGTCGCTCTCGGCGACCAGAAGCCCTTCATCGCGGCGCTCATCACGCTCGACTCCGAGATGCTGCCGACCTGGCTTGCGAACAACAACCTGCCGGGTGACATGTCCCTCGCGGATGCCGCCGCGCATCCCGCCGTCCGCGCCGAAGTGCAGCGTGCGATCGACGAGGCCAACGCGTCGGTGTCGCGTGCCGAATCGATCCGCAAGTTCACGATCCTCGCGACGGAGTGGACCGAGGCGAGCGGTCACCTCACTCCCAAGATGAGCATCAAGCGCAACGTCATCCTCGATGACTTCGCCGCCGAGATCGACAAGATCTACGACGTTCCCGTCAACACGACGAACGTTTCGCTGGGCTGACGCGCAGGACCGGGTGCGCCGCGGCTCACCCGGTCCTCAGCGCGCGCTCCCCGGTCATCGAGTAGCGCCGCACCGCCCACCCGGTGGTCCAGTAGCGCCCCCACCCGTCGCCCCCCGGTCATCGAGTAGCGCCGCAGGCGCGTATCGAGATGCGGACCGGAGCAGTCGCAGCTCGATACCCCGGGATCTCGATACGCGCGCTTCGCGCGCTACTCGACATTGATCCGAGCCGCATCAACGCGCGCTACGCGCGCATCGATCCTGCTCGCATCAAAACCAGTCCGACTCCCGGATCTGGCGCATCGCGACACGGCGGGTCTCGGCCGGAAGACGATCGAGGAAGAGCATGCCGTCGAGGTGGTCGGTCTCGTGCTGAAGGGCCTGGGCGAGCAGCCCCTCCCCCTCGATCACGACGTCGTTGCCCTCGAGGTCGGTGCCGACGACCTTGGCCCGCGGGTGGCGCAGGGCCTCGTGCCACAGACCCGGCACGGACAGGCAGCCCTCGGCGACCAGCTCGGGTTCACCGTCGACCTCGACGAGCACGGGGTTGAGCACGTAGCCGATGTCGCCGTCGATGTTGTAGCTGAACGCGCGGACTCCCACGCCGATCTGGCAGGCGGCGACCCCGGCGCGACCGGGCAGTGCGACGGTGTCGAGCAGGTCCTGCACGAGCGAGCGGATGCCGTCATCGACGACGTCGACGGGCGCACCCGGCGCCCGCAGAACGGGGTCGCCGAAGACGCGGATCGGACGGACCGCCATGTCAGGCGGCCGCCGCGAGCGAGCGGAGTCCCTCGACCACCTTCGCGGCGAGCTCACGGGCGGCGAGACGGGTCGCAGGCTGCAGATCTCGGAACGCGATGGCGCTGCCGGCGGCGACGTGCGCGTCGTACGGCATCCGCACGACGGCGCGCACGCGCGAGCGGAAGTGCGCCTCGAGCTCGTCGGGCCGCACGAGTGGAGCACCGGGGCGGGCGTTGTTGAGCACGACGACCGCGCCGCGCACCTGCTCGGCGTAGCCGTTCGTCTCGAGCCAGGTGAGCGTCTCGGACGCCAGTCGCGCCTCGTCGACGCTCAGCCCGGTGACGATGACGAGCTGATCGGCGAGCCCGAGTGTCGCCTCCATGACCGAGTGGACGACGCCGGTTCCGGTGTCGGTGAGCACGATCGAGTAGTAGTGCGCGGCGATCGAGGCGACGTCGTTGTAGTCGTCATCGCTGAACGCTACGGACACGCGCGGGTCGCTGTCCGACGCGAGGACGTCCAGGCGAGTCTCATCGCGCGCGACGATGCCGGAGAGGTCGTTGTAGCCGACGACCTCGGCATGCGTGCGCACGAGATCGCGCACGGTCTTGCCGCTCGTGCGACCGATGCGCTCGGCGAGCGTTCCCCGGTCGGGGTTCGCGTCGACGGCGATGACGCGGTCATCGCGAGCGTCGGCGAGCGCCATGCCCAGCAGTGTCGTGATCGTCGTCTTGCCGACGCCGCCCTTGCGCGACATCACCGGCACGAAGCGGGCACCGCCGTTCAGCGGCGCCGAGATGCGACGGTCGAGCTCCTTGCGCGCCCGTGCGCGCTTGCCGTCACCGAGGTTGATGCGCCTGCCCGACAGCGAATAGACGAGGTGCTGCCACGCGCCTTCGGGCTCGGGGCGCACGACGTGGTGCGGGTCGAGCAGACGATCCGCCGTCAGCAGATCGGCGCTCTCACGATCGGCTTCGAACTCGCCGATCCGCTTCGAGGTCAACGCGACATCAGCGCGCGACGGCACACGCTCGAGGGCGTGACCGCGCGCAGGACGCGGTGAATCGGGATGCTGCGCCTCCCAGCGCGTCGTCGGGATCGACGACGTCACGGGTTGCGCGGCCTCGGCGGGCGTCTCATCGGAGTGAGCTGTCATGGCATCCTCCACCTCTTCGGCGTCGGTGATGTCTTCGGACGGCGACGCCGCGGCGGGCGAAGCCGAGTCGGCGACGATCTCGGCTTCGGCGGTCTCGAGCGGAACCTCGTCGTCGGTGCGCGCGTCGACCAGTGCCGCGTACCCGAGTTCGATGGGCACCTCGTCGCCGATGACGTCGTCTTCGTCGTCGTCTTCGGCCGCCACGGCGAACGACAGGTTCACCTGCGCCGTGGCGCCGTTGAGGATCCCGATCCCGGCGGTGTCGAGGCTGCCCGCGTCGGAGAGGACGCCGTTCAGGGCATCTTCGTCAGGTTGGTCGGGGCGATCAGACGTCACTGCGGGTCTCTCCAAAGGCGGGTGTCGAGCGTGTACGGCCCTCCAGGTTACTGCGCGGGGCGGATGACGACCAAAAGGTCGCCCGCCTCGACCTGCTGCGTCGCGCCGATCGCGAGTCGCTCGATGACGCCGTCGACGGGAGCCGTGATCGCCGCTTCCATCTTCATCGCCTCGATCGAGGCGAGCGACTGACCGGCCTTGACGGTGTCGCCGACGGTCGCCTTGACCGTCACGACACCGGCGAACGGCGCGGCCACCTGACCCGGCTTGCTCGTGTCCGCCTTCTCGGCCTGGCGCGTCTCGACCGCGATGCTGCGATCACGGACATATACGGGGCGGAGCTGACCGTTGAGGGTCGTCATGACGGTCCGGATGCCCTTGGCGTCGGCCTCGCCGATTGCCTCGAGACCCACATACAGCTGCACGCCGGGATCGATCTCGGCGACGTGCTCTTCGCCCGGCTTGAGTCCGTAGAGGTAGTCGGGAGTCCCGAGCGCCGACAGGTCGCCGTACGCCTGGCGGTTCTTCTCGAACTCCTTGGCCGGGGCGGGGAAGAGCAGTCGGTTGAGCGTGCGCTGACGCGTCGGGGCGTCGCCCGCGAGTCCCTCGCGCTCTTCGTCCGTGAGGGGAGGCACGCTGATCGACACCTCGCGACCTTCGAGGACCTTGGTGCGGAAGGGCTCGGGCCAGCCGCCGGGCAGATCGCCGAGTTCGCCCGCCATGAACCCGACGACCGAGTCGGGGATGTCGTAGCTCTGCGGGTTCTCGGCGAAATCGGCCGGATCGGCCTTGGCCGCCACGAGAGCGAGAGCGAGGTCGCCCACGACCTTCGACGACGGGGTTACCTTGGGGATGCGGCCGAGAATCCGGTCCGCCGCCGCGTACATGTCCTCGATGAGCTCGAAATCGTCGGCCAGACCCAGCGCGATCGCCTGCTGGCGCAGGTTCGACAGCTGGCCTCCCGGGATCTCGTGGTGGTACACCCGACCCGTCGGCGACGGCAGACCGGACTCGAACGGGCGGTACAGCTGGCGCACGCCCTCCCAGTAGGGCTCGAGATCGCTCACGGCCTGAAGATCGATTCCGGTGTCCCGGTCGGTGTGCGCCAGGGCGGCGACGAGCGACGACAGTGACGGCTGGCTCGTCGTGCCGGACAGCGGCGCGGCAGCGGCGTCGACGGCGTCGACCCCGGCCGCGCTGGCGGCGAGGAGCGTCGCAAGCTGGCCGCCCGCCGTGTCGTGCGTGTGCAGGTGCACCGGCAGGTCGAACCGATCGCGCAGCGCTGTGACGAGCTTGGCCGCCGCGGCGGGACGCAAAAGGCCCGCCATGTCCTTGATCGCCAGCACGTGCGCGCCGGATTCGACGATCTGCTCGGCCAGACGCAGGTAGTAGTCGAGCGTATACAGGCGCTCAGCGGGGTCGAGAAGGTCGGCCGTGTAGCAGACCGCGACTTCGGCGACCGCCGTGCCCGTCTCGAGAACGGCCGCGATCGCGGGGCGCATCTGGTCGACGTCGTTGAGTGCGTCGAAGATGCGGAAGACGTCGACACCGGTCGCGGCGGCCTCGCGCACGAACGCGTCGGTGACCTCGACCGGTCGCGGCGTGTATCCGACCGTGTTGCGTCCGCGCAGCAGCATCTGGATCGGGATGTTGGGGATCGCCTCGCGCACAGCCGCGAGCCGTTCCCACGGGTCCTCGGCGAGGAACCGGAGCGCGACATCGTAGGTCGCGCCGCCCCACGCCTCGACCGACAGCAGCTCGGGTGTCATGCGGGCGACGTGCGGGCCGATGCGCACCAGGTCGCGCGTTCGCACGCGCGTGGCGAGGAGGGACTGGTGGGCGTCGCGGTACGTGGTCTCGGTGACCGCGAGCGGTGTCTGTTCGCGCAGCGCACGGGCGAAGCCCGCGGGGCCCAGGTCGCGGAGGCGCTCGAGCGTTCCGGCCGGTGCCGGGGCGGTGAGGTCGATGTCGGGAAGCTTGCTGCCGGGCGACACGGAGACCGGCTTCTCACCGTACGGCCGGTTGACCGTGACATCGGCGAGCCAATTGATCAGTTTCGTCGCGCGGTCGCGCGACGGGTGGCTCGTGAGCAGCCCCGGACGCTCTTCGATGAACGCCGTGCTGAGGTCGCCCGCGACGAAGGCGTCGTCATCGAGCACGGCGCGCAGGAACGGGATGTTCGTCGCGACACCGCGGATGCGGAACTCCGCCAGCGCGCGTCGCGCGCGGGCGACGGCGGCGGGGAAGTCGCGTCCGCGGCACGTCAGCTTGGCGAGCATCGAATCGAAGTGCGGGCTGATTTGGGATCCCGCGGCCGTGGTACCGCCGTCGAGACGGATGCCGGCGCCACCGGGCGACCGATAGGTGGTGATGCGCCCCGTGTCGGGGCGGAATCCCTGCGACGGATCCTCCGTCGTGATGCGGCACTGCAGCGCCGCACCGCGCAGCACGATGTTGCTCTGCTGCAGACCGAGATCTTCGAGGGTCTCCCCCGCGGCGATCCGGATCTGCGACTGCACGAGGTCGACATCCGTGACCTCTTCCGTCACGGTGTGCTCGACCTGGATGCGGGGGTTCATCTCGATGAAGACATGCTGGCCGGCGCGTTCGCCGGCCGTATCGACGAGGAATTCCACCGTGCCGGCGTTGCTGTAGCCGATGGATTCGGCAAAGGCGACGGCATCCCGGTGGATCCGCGTGCGCAGCTCGTCATCGAGGTTCGGGGCGGGCGCGATTTCGATCACCTTCTGGTGACGACGCTGCACCGAGCAGTCCCGCTCGAACAGGTGCACCGTGTGACCCGTGGCATCCGCGAGGATCTGCACCTCGATGTGGCGCGGGCGTACGACGGCCTGCTCGAGGAAAACCCGGGCGTCACCGAACGCGGCGCCGGCTTCGCGCATCGCCTCGGCGATGGCCGGGGGCAGGTCGCCCGCTGTCTCGACGCGACGCATGCCGCGGCCGCCGCCGCCGGCGACCGCCTTGACGAAGATGGGGAAGCCGATGTCGTCTGCCTGGGCGACGAGTGCGTCGACATCGTCTGACGCGGGGGTGGACTTCAGCACCGGTACGCCCGCGGCGATCGCGTGCTCCTTGGCGGTGACCTTGTTGCCGGCCATCTCGAGCGCCTTCGACGGGGGCCCGATGAACGTGATGCCGTTCTCGGCCGCGCGGGCGGCGAGTTCGGGGTTCTCGGAGAGGAACCCGTAGCCCGGGTAGATCGCGTCCGCACCGGATTCGAGAGCGACGCGGATGATCTCGTCGACGTCGAGATATGCCCGGACGGGGTGACCCTGTTCGCCGATGACGTAGGACTCGTCCGCCTTCTGGCGGTGGAGTGATCCGCGGTCTTCGTAGGGGAAAACCGCGACCGTGCGCGCCCCCAGCTCGTATGCCGCGCGGAACGCCCTGATGGCGATTTCACCGCGGTTGGCGACCAGAATCTTTCGGAACATGTGCACCTCGCAGAGCGGCCACGACGATGGGCCAAGTGTGCTCTCAGCCTAGGGGACGGTAACGTAGTCGCTTGTGCACGTACTCTCGGTGAGCTCCCTCAAGGGCGGCGTCGGCAAGACGACCGTTACACTCGGGCTCGCCTCGGCGGCCTTCGCACGGGGAGTGCGCACTCTCGTGGTCGATCTCGACCCGCAATCCGACGTCTCGACGGGTATGGACATCCAGGTCGCCGGGCGACTCAATGTCGCCGATGTGCTGGCCAATCCCAAGGAGAAGGTCGTTCGTCAGGCGATCACGTCGAGCGGCTGGGCGAAGGTGCACCCCGGCACGATCGACGTGATGATCGGCAGCCCGTCCGCGATCAACTTCGACGGCCCGCATCCGAGCGTCCGCGACGTGTGGAAGCTCGAGGAGGCGCTGGCCACGATCGAGCCCGACTACGATCTCGTGCTCATCGACTGCGCCCCCTCGCTCAACGCGCTCACGCGCACGGCCTGGGCCGCCAGCGACCGCGTCATCGTCGTGACCGAGCCCGGCCTCTTCTCGGTCGCGGCCGCCGATCGCGCCCTGCGCGCGATCGAAGAGATCCGACGGGGACTCTCCCCCCGTCTGCAGCCGCTCGGCATCGTCGTGAACCGCGTGCGCCCGCAGTCGATCGAGCACCAGTTCCGCATCAAAGAGCTGCGCGACATGTTCGGTCCGCTCGTGCTCTCGCCGCAATTGCCCGAGCGCACGTCGCTGCAGCAGGCGCAGGGTGCGGCCAAGCCGTTGCACATCTGGCCCGGGGACTCCGCTCAGGAGCTCGCGGCCGACTTCGATGCGCTGCTCGACCGCATCATGCGGACGGGGCGTATCCCCACGCCGACCGCGTGACGCGCTGACGACCCTTCGACAAGCTCAGGGCCCGCGTTCCGGCACACTCCAGGGCCCGCCTTCGGCAGGCTCGGGAACCGACGCTTCGGCAGGCTCAGGGACCGCGTTCCGGCATGCTCCAGGGCCGGCCTTCGGCAGGCTCAGGGACCGCCCTTCGACAAGTTCAGGGACCGCCTTCCGTTACGCTCCAGGGCCGGCCGTTCGGCAGGCTCAGGGACCGCCCTTCGACAAGTTCAGGGACCGCCTTCCGTTACGCTCCAGGGCCTGCCGTTCGGCAAGCTCAGGGACCGACCCTTCGACAGGCTCAGGGACCGACCCTTCGACAGGCTCAGGGACCGACCCTTCGACAGGCTCAGGGACCGACCCTTCGACAGGCTCAGGGACCGGCCCTTCGACAGGCTCGGGGACCGCCTTCCGTTACGCTCAACGGCCGGCCGTTCGGCAAGCTCAGGGACCGACCCTTCGACACGCTCAGGGACCGCCTTCCGTTACGCTCAACGGCCGACCCTTCGACAGGCTCTGGGACCGGCTCTCGGCTCGTTCGGGCGCGGACCGTTCGGCAGGCTCGGGGGTCGTGCGTTAGAAGGGGGCGGGTTCGTTGTTCGGGTGGAAGGTGGGGGTGCGTCGTTCGGGTTCGACGAGGTATTTTCGGCCGGTGGGTGAGGTCCACTCGATGGTCCCGTTGCACCTCTGGGTGAGGGCCCATCGGCCGTGGTGCTTGATGGTGTGGTGGCCGGTGCATAGGGGGGCGAGGTTGGTCAGGGCGGTGGTTCCGCCGTGTTCCCAAGCGATGGAGTGGTCGATCTGGCATCGCCAGGCGGGGATCCCGCATCCGGGGGCCATGCAGCGGTCCGCTCGCCAGGCGGCCAGCTTCCGCAGTGATTTCGGGGGCCGGTATTGCCGGCGACCGACGGAGAGCACCATCCCGGTCTCGGGGTGGGTGAGGACCCGCATCCACCCGTCCGCGCTCCCGCACAGTTCGCGTGCCCGCTCGATCGGGATCGGCCCGATTCCCTCCACGGTCGCCGGGACGTCCTCCTCCCCGGTGCCCAGCAGCGCCAACGCCGGGACAGTCA
This sequence comes from Microbacterium sp. NPDC055910, assembly GCF_042271185.1. Taxonomy (NCBI): domain Bacteria; kingdom Bacillati; phylum Actinomycetota; class Actinomycetes; order Micrococcales; family Microbacteriaceae; genus Microbacterium; species Microbacterium sp. NPDC055910. The sequence continues at coordinate 6,412 of NZ_JBHJZS010000003.1, read as the reverse complement.
CGACAACGGTGGGCCGGATCCCGCGGGCACTGTCGGGGTGGGTGGTGGTGTCCCCGTCGATGAGGAGGTCGCACAGCGCATCGGCGCGGCGCTCATCCAGGGACCGGTCATCGTCGTCACCGCCCAGGGTCTTGGCGATCGCGGTGACCCGCCCGTGGATGGCGTGGGCCTCGACGGCGGGAAGGTACGCGGTCAACCACGCCATCCCGTCATCAACGGTCTCCACACGCACATGCCGTTGCCGCAACGCGACCGTGTGCCGTTCGGTCAACGTGGTGTGCCGTTCGGTTTCGATGAGGTCACGGAGTTTGCGGCGAAACACCCCCACCGGCTGTGTTTCGGCCAGGGCGACCGCGCGGGCGGTGAGAGCCTCACGCAGGACAGGGTCGAGGGGATCGAGCAGGTCCACCAGCACCGCGGCATGCTGCTCGCTGATCCGGGCAGCCCCCAGTGAGGTCAACGCGGCCGGGTACCGGTGCACCAGGGCATCGGCACGGACCATGAGGCGCTCGGCGGCATGCTCGGTGATCCGCAACGCCGCGGCCAGCTCCAGACGCACCGAACGCTCCGCGACCCCGGCAAGACCGGCACCATACTGCGCAGCATCCGACATCGCCGCCACCCGCAACCGATCGATCACCACATAGCGCTCCGCGGTGAACACCGCGACCATCCCATCGACCTCGACCACCCGATCCACCCGATCCAGATGTACGAGCTCGGCTTCATCTTCCATGCGCCAACACTAGAACACACCTCCGACATCGGAGCCGGCGGTTGCAATGGGTGGCTGCGCCCTGGCGAGCTCCTCCGCGTTCGAGAAGTTCAGGAGCCGAGTGTGGCGGAGTGTGGCGTCTCCTCCGCGAGACCCGCATCGGGTCTGGCAGGAGCGCGGGGCGCGGGCCGGTGAGAAGGGCAAACCGAGCGGAGGCGACGCCTCACGACCCTTCGACAGGCTCAGGGACCGCCCTTCGACAGGCGCAGGGACCACCCTTCGACAGGCTCAGCGCCGGGCCGCTGGCGACGACCCTTCGACAAGCTCAGGGACCGGGGCGGCCAGCGACGCCCTCCGACAAGCTCAGGGACCGGGGCGGCCAGCGACGACCCTCCGACAAGCTCAGGGACCGGGGCGGCCAGCGACGACCCTCCGACAAGCTCAGGGACCGGGGGCGACCCTTCGGCGAGCTCAGGGACCGCCCTTTGGCAGGGTCAGCGCCGGGCGGCTGGCGACAACCCTTCGGCAGGCTCAGCGCCGGGCGGCTGGCGACGACCCTTCGGCGAGCTCAGGGACCGGGGCGGCCGGGGCCACCCTTCGAGGGGCTCAGGGACGAGCCTTCGACGAGGTCAGGCCGTGCGGGCGGCGCGACGCGCGGCGAGCTCGTCTTGGATGTCGGGCACCTGCGGGTCGAACTCGACGAGCGTCGATTCGACTTCGCGCAGCACCTTGCCCACGGCGATGCCGAAGACGCCCTGTCCGCGGCTGACGAGGTCGATGACCTCGTCATTGGACGTGCACAGGTACACCGACGCACCGTCGCTCATGAGGGTCGTACCGGCGAGGTCGCGGATGCCGGCGGCACGCAGCTGATCCACGGCCGTGCGGATCTGCTGAAGCGAGATGCCGGTGTCGAGAAGTCGCTTGACGAGCTTCAGCACGAGGATGTCGCGGAACCCGTACAGACGCTGCGAGCCGGAGCCGGATGCCCCGCGCACGGTCGGCTCGACGAGCTCGGTGCGCGCCCAGTAATCGAGCTGGCGGTAGGTGATTCCCGCTGCGCGTGCCGCGACGGCTCCCTTGTAGCCGGCCTCGTCGTCCATCTGCGGAAGGCCATCGGTGAAGAGGAGGTCGGCGACGAATGTCGGCTCGCCTGCCGTTTCTCGAGCGGTCATACGCTGATCCTCCCCATCGGACTCCTCCACGCTAGATCAGCGCGACGCCCCGAGCAATGACATCCGCTCTGGCGTGTCGCGCCGCGGCTCAACCGAGCAGCCGGTCCAGCGCCGTGCGGACGAAGATGGCGCGCACGTCTTCGAGTCGCTTGGCCAGCTCCGGAGCGACCTCTGCGGCACGGCCGCGCGAACCGGCATCCGTCCGTCGCAGCAGCGGTGCGAGCGCCGACTCGACGAGGGCGACATCGCGCTCCGAGCTCTGGCGCAGGGCCCGAACGTGACGGGGCTCGATGCCGTGACGATCCAGCGCGACGAGTGCGCGCAGCAGCGCGACGGTCTGATCGGTGTAGCTCTCGGAACCTGCGATGATCCCCGTGCTGATCGCGTCGTTGAGCAGCTGGGGGGCGGCTCCGGCCGTCGCGAGGAGCTCTTCGCGGCGGAATCGTCGCGGAGCCGGGACGATCGACGGGACCGACGCCGGCTGCACGGGCTCACGGCCCGCGTCGAGGTCGGCGAGATACTCGCGGATGACGCTGTGCGGCATGAAGTGGTCGCGCTGCAGAGTCAGCGCCAGGCGCAGCCGCTCGACGTCGGCGGGAGAGAATTTGCGGTAGCCCGACTCGGTCCGCGTGGGCGTGATGATGCCCTGCACTTCGAGGAAGCGCAGCTTGCTCGCCGACAGTCCGGGGAATTCGGGGGCGAGTCGCGCAAGCACCTGACCGATGCTGAGCAGACCCGCGGACGTAGACCGTTCGCGGGGGGCGGGAGCCGCCATCAGTCGTCCGCCGCCTGAACCAGGTCGGCGGGTGAGACGAAGAAGTTCAGACGGAACTTGCCGATGCGCACTTCGGCGCCGTTGCGCAGCGTCGCGCGGTCGGCCCGCTCCCCGTTGACATAGGTGCCGTTGAGGGAGCGCTGATCGACGAGCTCGAACGATGTGTCGCTGCGCGTGATCTCGGCGTGCCGACGCGACACCGTGACGTCGTCGAAGAAGATGTCGGCCTCGGGGTGGCGTCCGACGGTGGTCACATCCGTGTCGAGCAGGTAGCGTGCACCCGCCGTGGGACCCGAGCGCACGAGGAAGAGCGCGGCTCCCGAAGGGAGCGCGTCGATCGCATCGAGTTCAGGACCGGACAGGTCACTGCCGAACGGCACGAACGAGAGGTCGGAATCGTGGCCGAACGTCTGCGTCGTATCGTGCGCTCGCTCGGCACCCGCGCCACGGCGGATGTCGTCCGGTTCGGGTCGACGGTTGTCCTCCACGGTGCTCCTCCTTCTGCGCAAAGCCTATCCGATCGGTCCCTCCGTGAAACAGCCGGATCCGCCGATCCGTCGACGGCGATCCGCCGAAGTGTTTCGCAGTGTTTCGCGCGGGATGTCTCGAGCGCTCGGGCGGCCTAACGTGGCTGATCGAACCTACTGACAGGAGCCCACCGTGTCGAGTCCGCACTTTCGCACATCACCCGCCCCGGCGCGTGAGGCTGCGACGTGCATGTGCGCGTTCGACGGTGTCTGCTCCTCGTTCGCCCGAGGCCACGCGCTGCACCTGATCCAGGCGCGCCTCGCATCGGCGACTCCCACCGAGTGGTCCGACGCGATCGTCGAGCAGACGGATGCCGCAGAGGGCACCGTCGTCGTGCGCACGCTCGACGGCGAGGCCATCGAGCTGTGGAACGGCTCCGGCGCGGCCGATGCCGTCGCCGTCGGAACGCCGGTCGCCGTGCACGCGCGCTACGACGTCCTGGCGGTCGGACGCCGTCAGTTCAACGTGCTGCGAGGCTGATTCAGGCCATCGCGTTCTTCATGGCCATGCACGCGTCCATGCACGCCTGACAGGCCTGCGCGCACATCCGGCAGACCTCGCTGGCATCCGCGTGCGACGCGCACTCGTCCATGCACATGCGGCACATCTCGATGCACGCGTCGAGCATCGCCATCATCGCCGTGGCGTTCATCCCCTGCATGCGCAGCATCGAGCGCATCATCGTGTTGCACATGTCGGCGCAGTTCATGCTCGTCGTGGCGCACGACATCAGCTGGGTCGCGCACACCGTGCACGCCTGCTCGCATGCGGCGCACGCGTCCATGCACGCCTGCATGAGGGACATGTCCATCGTGTCCATGCCGGGCATCTTCATCATGTCCTTCGACATGGCATCCATCATCATGGCGTCCATCACGGGCCTCCTCGTCACGGCTGAGGCGGGCGTGGTCCCGCCTTGCCGTCATGCTAAGCGGACAGCGCCCGCACAGTAAGGGGTTGGCTAGGCTCGAACCGTGATGACACAGGTTTCCCACCGCGTCTCCCGCGGTCTCCTCGCCCTCTTCGCGGTGCTGCTGGTCGCGGCATCCGCTCTCATCGCCTCTCCCGCGGCGGCGCACGACCGGCTCATCGGGTCGGATCCCGCCGCCGGCGCGACCGTCGACGAGTCCCCCGCCCAGCTGACGCTCACCTTCAGCGGAGTGATCTCACCCGACGCCGGGGCCTCGGAGGTCCAGGTGACGGATGCCGCGGGCACACAGCTCGCCGGAGACCCGGTCGCCGCCGACAACACCCTCACGGTGCCGCTCGTCGCGCAGGGCGAGGGCGCGGTCACCGTGCTCTGGAAGGTCGTCTCGAGCGACGGCCACCCCATCTCGGGCGAGTACGGCTTCACCGTGACGGCGGCCGCTCCCGAGCCGGCACCGGAGCCGACCGAGACGGCCGAGACGAGCCCCACGACCGAGCCGAGCGCGCCGGTCGAGACGGCGGAGCCGGCCGAGACGGAGACGCCGGTCACCGAGGCCCCCTCGGATGCCGCCGACATGACCCCGTGGATCATCGCGGGCATCGTCGTGCTCCTGGCGGTCGTCGGCGGGATCATCTACCTCGTCGCCTCGCGAGCCCGTCGCGCGAAGGCCGCTCAGGCCGACTCCGCGAACACCTCCGAGCGTTAGGCTGGAACACATGCCTCACTACGACGTCGTCATCCTCGGCGCGGGCCCCGGCGGCTACGTCGCGGCCGTCCGCAGCGCTCAGCTCGGCCTCTCGGTCGCGATCATCGAAGAGAAGTACTGGGGCGGTGTCTGCCTCAACGTGGGATGCATCCCCTCGAAGGCACTCCTGCGCAACGCCGACCTGGCGCACACCTTCACCCACAAGGCCGAGCTGTTCGGCATCTCGGGCGACGTGCACTTCGACTTCGGCACCGCGTGGGATCGCAGCCGCAAGGTCGCCGACACGCACGTCAAGGGCATCCATTTCTTGATGAAGAAGAACAAGGTCACCGAGTACGAGGGCCGCGGCTCGTTCACCGGGCCGAAGGCGATCACGGTCACCACGTCCGACGGCGCGACCGAAGAGATCACGTTCGACAACGCGATCATCGCGACCGGGTCGACCGTCCGTCTGCTGCCCGGCGTCACCCTGAGCGACAACGTCGTGACCTATGAGGAGCAGATCCTCACGCGCGACCTGCCGTCGTCGATCGTCGTCGTCGGCGCCGGCGCGATCGGCATGGAGTTCGCGTTCGTTCTCGCCAACTACGGCGTCAAGGTCACGATCATCGAGTTCCTCGACCGCGCGCTGCCCAATGAGGACGCCGACGTCTCGAAGGAGATCGCGCGCCAGTACAAGAAGCTCGGCGTCGACATCCTCACCTCGACCAAGGTCGAGACCGTCGTCGACGCGGGCGACAAGGTCACCGTCACCTACACGGGCAAGGACGGCGCGCAGGGCTCGATCGAGGCCGACAAAGTGCTTATGTCGATCGGCTTCGCCGCCCGGGTCGAGGGCTTCGGGCTCGAGAACACCGGTGTCAAGCTCACCGAGCGCGGCGCGATCGACATCGACGATCACATGCGCACCTCGGTCCCCCACATCTACGCGATCGGCGACGTCACGGCCAAGCTGCAGCTCGCACACGTCGCCGAGGCGCAGGCCGTCGTCGCGGCCGAGACGATCGGCAAGGCCGAGACGATGACGCTCGGCGACTACCGGATGATGCCGCGCGCCACGTTCTGCTCACCGCAGGTCGCGTCGTTCGGTCTCACGGAAGAGCAGGCCCGCGCCGCCGGCCACGAGATCAAGGTCGCGAAGTTCCCGTTCTCGGCCAACGGCAAGGCGAACGGCCTCGGCGAGCCCGTCGGCTTCGTCAAGCTCATCGCCGACGCCGAGCACCTCGAGCTGCTCGGCGGCCACATGATCGGCCCCGACGTGTCCGAGCTTCTTCCCGAGCTGACACTCGCCCAGAAGTGGGACCTGACGGCGCTCGAGGCGGCACGCAACGTGCACACGCACCCGACGCTGTCCGAGGCCGTTCAGGAGGCCTTCCACGGCCTCGCCGGTCACATGATCAATATGTGACGCGACCCGGATCAATGCTGTGCAGCAGCGTTGATGCGGGTCGGGTCAGATCGAGTAGCCGGCGCAGCCGGCGTATCGAGATCTTCACCCGGATCAATGCTGCGCAGCAGCGTTGACGCGGGTCGGGTCAGATCGAGTAGCCGCCGCAGCCGGCGTATCGAGATCTTCACCCGGGTC